>CADBOP010000061.1 GCA_902796255.1 uncultured Ruminococcus sp. | reverse complement strand
TTGAAGTGAATTTTAATCTCCTTCACCAAAAAGCGAAAGAAGAAATAATGAAGAAATATCGATTCTTATCAAAATATTTCTCTAAACTATAAATGAGCAAATTTGAAAAATGCACAAAAATAATTGTTGAAAACTCATTTCATACATTGAAATCAGGTCTGTATTAGACAAGAATTATATATTTTATTGTGCAATTTGACAAATCAACTGTTGAATTACTCATTTATAGTCCCTAAATGATTTTGCTTTACAGGAAGTCCAAGGAACAGGAATGTATGCCGGAACCAGAACAGTCATGACAAATCTGTTCAAAAAACATCCTGTTTCTGCTATTGTCACAAAATCCAAAAGTGGCAGCAGAAGATTGTTTCTTTGTACATCCTCTCCGGAACAGCTTCATTTTGATACAAATTGTTCAGACATCGGCAGAGCAGCTCATTATGCTGAGACTGCTGTTTCATTGCTGCCGCTGACCATCTATGCTCTTCGCTGGCATATTGAAACCTCTTACTATGAACAGAAGAAATTCTGGTCTCTTGGAAACTATATGCTCCGCAGCAGAGACGGTATTGAATGTCTGCTGAATCTTCTGACAATTCTGTATTCCCTGATGACTCTGCTGCCTTTTCGGGATTCTTATTTTTCTTTCCTGACAGATGTCAGTCCTCAGCAGGCCCGCTTTCTTCTCAGCTGTCAGATACATCAGGATTTATTTTTTGCCGCTTTCGTGCAACGACTCAAACACACCAAAAATACTTTAGACGCTTCAGAAACTTCTAATATTCGCTTTGTTGCAAGTTGATTTCTTGGAAAGTGGTGATTCTTTACTTAAAAGATGGTTATGTCTTTGAACAAAATATTGCAGAAGAAATTCATGTTTCCGGCAATCCTTCAAGGCTGATGAGAGCTGTTTACAATCTGATTGATAATGCTGTCCGTCATGCCGGAGGAGATAAATGGATAGGAATCACTTTGAAATCCGAAAATTCAAAAGCAGTAATTGAGATTTCCGACCACGGCACAGGCATTCCATCAGAGATGCTTACACATATCTGGGAAAGGTACTATACAAGCCACCAGCGTGGAAATAAAGGCATTTCCGGACTTGGACTTGCAATTGTCAAACAGATTGTCATTCAGCATAAAGGAATTTGCTTTGCAGAATCAGAAGCCGGAAAAGGCAGTACTTTTCATATCGTACTTGATAAAATAAATTTATATAAATGATACAAAGGCTGTGCTTTTTATCATTCTTTTTTATTGACATTTTATAAAATTTATGCTATACTGAATTATAACCTCATTTTCAGGAATATTCTTTGCGCATACTATAGAAAGAGAGGCGATATTTTATGGATCCTAATGCCCAGCAAATGATTATGCGCATAAATCAAGCAAAAAAAGATTCTAAACAAGCAGATAAATTCATTCAGGATTATATCCCCTTTATTAAGGCGGAAACTTCCAGATTTCTGAAACATACTGTTACGGAATCAGATGACGAATTCAGCATTGCAATGTTTGCATTCTATGAAGCGATAAAAAGCTATTCCTTATTGAAAGGAACGTTTTTAAAGTTTGCTTCTTTGCAGATACAGCACAGACTGATTGATTATTATCGGAAAGAAAAACGAAATCAAGGACATATTTCATTAGATGCCCCTGTTTCTAATGATACAAAAGATATTTCTGTTGCCGATACATTGGAAGATAAAAGCAATCCCTATGAAGAAATTGAGATTCGGGAAGCTACGAAACAGGAAATCGCTCATCTTTCTGCACAATTGCAGAGTTTCGGTGTTCCTTTTACAGATATTGCGGAAAATGCACCTCAGCAGAAGAAAACTCTTGCTGTCTGTCAGCAGGCTGTCCGCTATGCCAGAAATCACCCTGAACTGCTGGAAGAATTTCTCAGAACTAAAAAAATCCCTCTCGCAAAGCTTTCCGCCGGTGCACAGGTAGAACGCAAAACATTAGAACGACACAGACGCTATCTTGTCGCCGTATTATTGATTTGTACAAACGGTTATGAAATTATGCGTAATCATATCGTGCAAGTTTTGAAAGGAGGCGGAAATTCATGAAATATATTGTAATGGAATGCCATGCAGGTTATTCCGTTCTGATGGATGAGGATTCTAATTTTTTATTTGCTGCGAATTTAAATTATGAAGTCGGGCAAACAGTAGAACATCCGATTCTAACGAAAGTACCCAGCTCCATTCAGCAAACAAAATTCCCTGTACAGAGTATTGTTGCAGCAGCAGCCTGTCTGCTTTTCATGATTGGCTCAGGCATTTTTTACTATCAAAGGAATTTCGCTGTTTACTCAAAAGTGATGATTTCTGCATCAGCAGATGTTTGTATGCAGATAAACCGGAGAGGCAAAGTCCTTTCTGTGGAAAGTATGAATACAAATGGTTTTCAATTATTACAGGATTATCAGGCTAAGGGAAAAGATAAATTAACTGTATCACAGGAGCTGATTCAAAAAGCAATGACAATGGGCTATCTTCATGATGGCGATACCGTTGCATTCTATATTGATGCACCGGAACAGAATATTTATACAAATTATAAAACAGAACTGGAACAAGAGTTCGATTCTTACAGCTATCTGAGCATTAAGATTGAACAATATGCTAATTTTGTTTCCGTTCCGGCAACTGAAACAACTACTCAGACAACAACTACAGAAGTAACTGCTACAACGACTTCTGTGACAACGACGATTCCTGAAAATACTACTATCATAACAGAAATACAAACAGAAACAACCATTCCGGAAGAAATCATCACGGAACAGACAATTATTACAGAAACTGTTATTGTAGCAGTTCCAGCAGAAGAACCAATTATCCAGCAAATTCCACCGGATATTTCAGAAGAGACAGAACCCGTTACAGAAACGGTTTCTCCAGAACAGCCTGATGAGGGAATTGCAGAATTCCCCTATAAATATGAAGAAGATTATCCAGATTTTGACGGAAGAATTCACCCGAAATGGGATAATGAACATCTTTTGCCGACTCGTGAACATATCAACGATGACGATGAGGACGAAGAAGAAACTTTTAATCACAGAGATGAACAGGAAATATATCAGGAAACAAATAAATTTCATACACACTAAAAATGGCTAAGGCACGGTATTATTTTAATACTGTGCTTTTTTTAAAAATTTTTCTCTCCGACCCCGTTTTTAAAAAATTGCTTGCGTAATCTGTTATTGTAAAGAGAAACATTCATGCATGAAAT
>CADBOP010000060.1 GCA_902796255.1 uncultured Ruminococcus sp. | reverse complement strand
CTTACTGACTTTCCCAATGAGCAGATGTGGATTCTGGATATGATTAACGCTATTCTGATTGAAGTGTTGGGGAGTATTGCGGAGAATGAGCGTAACAAAATTCGTACCCGTCAGCGTGAAGGCATTGAAGCAGCTCATAAGAAACATGTAAAATTTGGAAGACCTGAACAGCCTAAACCTGATAACTGGGATTCCGTTATGCTCCTTGTTGCATCTGGTGCGATTCGTCCAGTAGATGCTATGAAAGAATTAGGAATTACCCGTTCACGTTATTATTATCTATGTGAGCGTTACGACTTTAAGAGAAGTACAAAATAACACGATATGGAACAATAATATAAAATAATGATAAAAGGAGGTTTTCTTATGAAAAGAAAATCAAATAATGAAGGCAGCATCAGACAGAGAAAAGACGGAAGATGGGAAGCACGAGCTACAGGCGGTGTAGATTTTGGCACGGGTGAGAAAAAGAGAATTTCTGTTTACGGAAAAACCAAAGCAGAGGTCATCAAAAAATTACAGGCTCTGGAATATCAGATTCATCATATGGAACAGATTGACCCGACATCCACGACACTTGTCGAATGGCTTCGCTATTGGCTCGAAACTTACAAAATGCATAATCTGAAACAGTCCACCTATGTCAGCTATCGTGGCTACATCGAAAAGCATGTTGCAATCGCTTTCCCCTTCATGAAGCTGAAAGACCTGACAGCAAGGGACTTACAGGAATTCTACAACTATAAAATAGCAAACGGACTTTCACCAAAAACAATTCTGAATATTCACCGCTGTCTGCATGAAGCTTTGAAACAAGCAGTATTAGAGCATTATCTGACTTTCAATCCGAGTGATGCTGTTGTGCTTCCAAAACGTGAAAAGCCTGAAATTGAAATTCTGACCCTTGAAGAACAAGCAAAATTGATGCAGGCAAGCTATCATCATAGATACGGAATTTTTGTTCGGCTGGCACTGACAACAGGTTTAAGATTGGGTGAAGTTCTCGGTTTGGCATGGGAGAACATCGACCTCAGAAACGGCACACTGTTTGTTCGTCAAACTCTTAACAGACTTGAAAAGATTGACTACAGCGGAATCGGCACGAAAACAGAGATTGTCTTTCAAGTTCCGAAAACAAAAAATTCCATTCGTTCTATTCCATTATTACCTTTTGTTGTCAAATGGCTACAAGAGTGGAGAAATATTCAGCTTTCTGATAAAGCAATTGCAGGAGCAGCCTATCAGGATATGGGGCTGGTTGTCACAAATCCTATTGGCGGATATATTGAGCCGAAAACTTTCAAATGTTACTATAATCAAATTTTATCTATGAGTGGCATCGGACATTATACATTTCATGCACTCCGTCATACATTCTGTACCAGAGCTTTGGAGAACGGCATGGATGCTAAAACGGTTTCTGCTATCATGGGACATTATTCAGTAGCATTTACACTTGATACTTATGGTCATGTGCTGGACAGCCACAAACGTGAAGAAATGATGAAGATGGAAAATATGTTCTCCATACCCATTCAACAACAGTCTTATCCTGTTGTGGTTACTCCGTCACAGAACGGATTTATCCTTACTCCGATTGACTTTAGTGATTTAACACTCAAAGCTGATAATATCCAATATGGCATCAGCTGTATCCAATCAGAAATTACCCAAAAATTAACAAGTAGCTACCCGCCGTCCCCTACCCCTACAAGTGAAATCAATACTAATCCTACCGAATTTATCGTAATGATTAACATCTGAAATGATAAGTGCAGTCACCGCCGACTGCACTTATTTTTTGACTGCACATATATTTTTGTCCACCATTTTTTATTTTATCTAATTAAAAATGCTTCAAAATGTGTTTTATAATGCTTTCTTAAAAGTAAATTTAAAAATCCGTGGACAAATTTATAACTTCATCGGAGAAATGCTTATCTGTAAGGGCATATTATTTGTAATACTGCCATCAGCAAGCTCAACTCCACTATATACAATTCCCTGACCTTTGGTCATTTTGTCAAGCACATCTTTATAGTACTCGTACCTTTTATTGTCAATTGTTTTCGCTATCCCCGTTGAAGAAGCTCTGCTCAAATGCAGAGCAATTTTTGTTGCACTCTGATTCAGCAGCAAAGCTTTCCCTCTTGAACCTTGCTTTGCCAGAAACTGGGTTGCTGAAATCAAATGCAACCCAATGCTTCTTCCCTGCCTGAAAATCACATCTGCAATACTCTGCTCATTTTCCTTTGAAAATGGTTCTTCAAAATTCAAAGAGTTTATCTCATCAAGTATCGCATAGACATCCTTCTCATGATTTTGATTAAAAAAGCCAAGCCATTTAAAAATATTTTTGAGAATCTCTACTGCATAAACAGGTTCACAATGGATAATATATATTTTTTTATTCCAAAATATCTGCGATACATCAAAATTACTGTACCAGCGATAAATAAAGTCATCTATCGAAAATCCTTTTTCAAAGACAGATGAACCAGTGATTTCAGTAAAAGTTCTATCCATATTCTCAATATCAGATTCTGAATAGCTTGTCTTTTCAGCAAAATCAAAGATAATCACTTTCTTTCCTGCTCTGTGTAACCGCTGTGCAAGCAGGAACAGCAGTGTTGTCTTACCTGAACCAGAATCAGCCTGAATGTACATATGCTGATTGGAAAGTCTGATATTTCCAATGCTCCAATAAACGGGCTGCTGTGTATCCATTGTCATTCCAAGGAAAATTCTTTCCCTGCCGTCTGTATTATCAGGCGGCTGATACCCTGCTGCTGAGATGCCTTTTTTCTTTACAACTGGTACAAGTTTTTGAGCTTCTTCCATCAGCAGGCTTTTCTTTAAGGCAATAAAGTTCATCCTTTCTGATGAATCTTCTGAAATACTTGTCTTATACAACAATTTATCTCCGTTATTGGTGACAAGATACCCCTTTTCACGAAGAATGCTTCTAAGCCTGATACCATTTGTTTTCGGGGTTCTGTCTATCAGTCCAAACGGGATTTTTCGTTCCAAATCAGCAAAATCATTCACAGAAAATAACAGCAAATCTTCTTTGACATATACAACTGGAATATTCTCATCAGAACTCATAAAGGCAATTTTATGATTGATGACAGCATTGCTGATAACATTCTGAAATTGGTCAATAATAAATTCTGTATCATAGAACTGCCTGGACTGCTCTAAATAAGATGATATATTTGAAACATACTTTTCATAATTTAATTTTATATCCAAACCAATCTGTAATACCTCATCACATACAGTTTCTATCGTATGCAGCGAACACAGCAAGGCACTTTCTTTAATTGCAGAATGATATTTATTTATATCAAACAGCATAGTCAGCACTTTTCTTAACTCTGCAAGCTGAATAACAGTATCTCTGATTCTTTGCTTTAAGGCTATCATATCAAAGGGAATATTCAGCTCAGATACATCAATCCATAAAACACTGTCTGCATATTCTTCCAAAACCGCCATTGTCTGAGCCTGCGTGCAAAGAACGATGCAATTACATTCAGCTTTTTCATCATCAAACTTTCTTCTTTTGACACAGGCATCATACAAGAATCTGATGTTTTCCGATAATCTGTTTTTCGTTGAAGCATCATCTTCAAAAATCACAGCTTCATCTTTTCTGGAAAACAGGATATTTCTAAGTTCATTCAGTTTCAGATTCAGGGACAATGTATCGTCATCATCACGGTCAAATACTTTGAAAAAGTCCCTGAACATGCTGATTTTTTCTCTGGTATCACATCCCGTAACCGCTATTATTTTTTTGAAATCATGTCCATTATCCCTGAGCATGGTATACATAAATGATGCAATATCCAGAATCATGAGCATCATTAGCAGACTGCGGCTTTCAAGCAGGGGCTTCACTGCCAGACAGTCTGCATTTTCAGTATTACAGGCAGCATATCTGGATTGTTTGACTGCTTCTGTTTCATATCCCCCGTCTTTATGTGCAATAAAGCGATAACCACTGCCATCAGTATAAAATCCAGCCTTTTTGGGAATTTCTGTTATCTGCTCCCTCATAACGCTTCTGAGATAATTGAAGAGCAGCCTGTTCATCAGAGGTTCTTTTATATCCACAGAAAATACAGCATTCCGAGCCTGTTCTTCAAATGCAGACTTAATCAGCTTTTTATTGAAGTCTGCATAATCTATTTTTATCGTAAACTGTTCGCTGTACATATTCTCACAGCTTATGATTACAGTATCAGAATATGTCTTTTCCCCTGCTCTGTATATCTCTCTGACTACTTCATGAATACAGAAATATGCAACAACCTGTATTAACAGATTAGCATTAGTTTTCGCTGAATTATCAGGCAGCTGCATTATTCCTATCATTTGTGTCCTGCTGGTACTGGTCGCCCTGCCTTTATTCAGCACACGGTACATTCTCTTATTCTGCGGGTCATTAGACAAACTGCTCATATCGTCTATCTGAACCTGATTCATTTCTGACTGCATTAAAATATCACCTCATTCAATTGACAAAACCGCTTTTTTATGTTAAAATAATACTATACAAATCATAAAGGAGGAGTCCATATGACTGATGACCAAAAACGAACTTTGAACTTCATGAAAAATTTTAAAGAGGAAAGTCCCGAAACCACTGTTGAAAATGCTGAACCTGTACCAGAAACTACTGTAGCAGCTGAACCAGTATGTTTACAAAGTCAGGAAATTCAAGCTCCAACAAATCAGCAATCCTTACAGCCATCACAACCGATTAATAACAATACACAATTTACTGCCACTGCTACAATTCTTAACGCTTTTGATGGAAAAGCCGATTGTATCGGAAAACGTGTTCTTATTCCTAATCCTCCAAATCCGCCTATACAAGCCCTTATAGGTCATGATATGAACTACAATGTTTTTCTTTGTACTCTAAATTCTCATACTATGCAATATACACCTATAGGATTGATTTTGTTTGAAAATTCAGAATATGTATTTTATCAAAATGGCTGCAAAGTTGGTACTTTGTCATACGGTTCACTGCAAGACACTGTATGGCATCTTACATTCACAGGAATGTCTGCACCACAGCAAAGGCAACATGCACAATACTACGCTCAAAACAATCAGCACTTCACATACGAATTCGCCAATGTCCCACCTGAACAAGCCAGCAGTATTATTCATGATATTACGAAAAACAATCCCCCCTGCAACATTAAACTTCACTTTGCTCCATCATCTCAAAATCAAGATGACTATATTCCAACAGATGTAATAGATATACCCTCTGAATAAATTATATCACATTTTTTATCAATAATCAATAGCCAAAAGTCAAAATTGGGGTCAAACTGGGGTCAAATCAACTTTCAACATACAAAGAACCCACGCAATCGGACGTATTGCGTGGGTTTGTAAACTATGATATTTGTAATTCTTCGGGTTATGAGCTTTGCGACCCAAGTGTTATCTAATGTCGCATAGTGTTATATAGTACGGAAAATCAAGATTTTATCATGTTTTTTACTGTAATTCGATAAAAAGAAATTTTCAAAATTGATGTACAAACTGATGTCAATTTTAAGATTTGATGTACAGTTTTTCCTCCCTTACGGGAGGAAATTTGACTGTCAGTTACATCATTACTTTGCATAATTTGCCGCAGAAAGCAATTCCATATTTTAGAATATTCTGATAACCTTCGTTTTTTAAGCCTGCTTCGTACTGCTTTTCCTCAATTTGGTTAAGAGCGTGCTGACATTCTTTCTTTAAATCCTTTTCCTCTTTTGCAATTTTCAGTTCCATAATGACAGCAGTTTTCCTGTCAAGAACATCCTTCACAAAAATATCGCTTCGTCCTGTGCCGCTTTCCCGATTGGATTCCACCAGATACTGTTCTGAATATTGTAAAAGTCCTGCCAAAAATCCATGATAGAAATTCTCATATCCGTCATGATAACTGATGCTGTTCAGCATAAATCTGTTGACTTCACTCTCAAATACTTCCTGATTTCCGTCAAGAACTGCATGAAAGAATATAGATTTGTCTGCTTCTCTGATTTTTCTGTCAAACCATTCACGGACAGTTTTCTTGTAGATGCCGTTCACTTCAAGATTGGGAATCCTTGCTTCAAAAAACAGTTCTCCTTCTTCTTCCAGAAGCTTCACTGCTTTCAGATAGCCGGTATACAACAGAAAACTCCAGATATGCTCTTCATTTACGCTCATATTAGCATAGGTGATGTCATCAAAAAGCTGCTTTTTAATCGTTTCACCATTCATAAGGTTCTCTACCTCTTTACGAACAGGCGGTTCACTTTTTTCAATCAGTTCTCTGATAATGCTGTTGGAACTGGTATTGACCCAATAAGGCTTTGCTTTAATATGTGCATCTGCCAGTGTCTTCTGAACATACTTCAAAACGCTCCATGGATTATAGATTTCTGTTCTGCCGAACAAATAGCCGTCATACCATTCCCTGATTTCTCCCTGTTTCTCAGTCAGCTGATACTGCTCCAGTATGGATTTTACTTCTGATTCTGTAAAGCCAAATGCATCCGAAAATTCTGTATCTGTGACGGAAAACACATCCGGATTATTCAGCCCCGTAAAGATACTTTCTTTAGAAACACGGAGACATCCTGTCAGTACTGCAAAGGCAATCTGTGTATTTGTTTTCAGAACACTGGAAAAAACAGAACGAATCAAATCTACCATCTTATCATAATATCTGTGAAAATAAGCGTTCTGCAAAGGCACATCATATTCATCAATCAGGATAATTACTTTCTTCTGATATACCTGATACAAACAATCTGAAAGCAACTTCAATGCCATAATATATTCAGAAGCTGGTGCAGTATCATTATAAATACTTTCAAACCGTCTTCTCTGCCGCAGTTTCAGTTTGTCAGATTCCAGCAGTTTACTGTGTCTTTCAAATTCATCTGAAATCACTGTCTTAAACATGTCAAAAGCAGTTTCATAATCAAATGCTTCAATATCTTTGAATGTCAAGCTGATAATAGGGTACTGTCCCTGATGCTGCATGTATTGTTCTCCAGCATGTGAAATTGCCAAATCTTTAAATAAATAAGCATTATCTTCTTCTGATTTCTCAAAGAAATAACGAATCATGCTCATGTTCAGTGTTTTTCCAAATCTTCTCGGTCTGGTAAAGAGTGTTACCTTGCCGAAACGATGCATCAAATCACACAGTAACAAAGATTTATCCACAAAGTAATAGTGATAGTCTATGATTGTTTTGAAATCTTCTACCCCTATCGGAAGTTCCTTCTTCTCATACATTTCCAGCACCTGCCTTCTATGTTATTCTATCATTTATTATAGCATATTTTTTCAGAAAAATCAAGATAGTTATTTGCGTTTTTTAGTATGAAGGACGGTTCCCGTTTTATTTTTGGATACAGCAGGGCTTTTGTAATCAGTTTCTGCTTTATCAATCAATTGATTGATTTCATGATATAACAGACAAAGATAATGTACGGCACGATGTGGATTATTTTCCGTCATGGTATGTTCTAAAACTGAAGATAAGATATCAATACGATGCAATTTTGCTTCGTACCATTTATTATTATAAGAACAGACAACTGCTAATTTCATACGAAATTGCTTTTCATACAAACAATTGATAATTTTCAAATAAGCTGTTCTTACTAATATCAGTTGTTTTTCAGTATTTATCATTTTAAAATTTTCTCCAAAATATGAATATCCTGTGCAGTAAGGCTGTTCATTGCATTTTGTGCTGTCAGGATTTCATCCAGTGTTTTCTGATATTGTTCTGTATTCTGATGAATTTCTGCTAATACTTTCTGAATTCCTTCATTTATAGCATCAGAAGTATCATTATACTCTTTTAGCTTAGCATTCATGGTTCTTTCAATATTTTTCAGTGTATTTTCCATTGTTTCCTGCATATTTTCATGATACTCTTCTTGGTTTCCCTGAATAGATTCCATATTATCTTCAATAGCAGAACGAATTGATGTGATTATTCCAAACAAATTATCACTAACCTGCTGAATTTGTTTTTCTGTTTCGTCTATGAGTCCTGTAAGTTCTTTTATTTTATGATTTGTTTCTGTAATAGATTCAAATTGTTTTTGCTGACTTTCATACAGATGCTGAATGCTTTCTTCACATAATTTCTGCATATCAGCTTGAATTTTATCCATATGAGATGAATTCTGTGTAAGATGTCCCTGTATTTCAGTAATCTTGGAAATAAACAATTCTGTGATTTCATTTTGTTGTTTTTGTCCGGCTTGATATAAGGTTTGTGCAGTTATCTGCATTTTATCTGAATGAGAAGTATATTCTGTAATCTGCTCCTGCATTTCGGTAATTTTGGCAGTGAATAATTCTGTCATTTCAG
>CADBOP010000059.1 GCA_902796255.1 uncultured Ruminococcus sp. | reverse complement strand
AATCTGATTTGCCGAACGTTCAGATAGACCATAACCGTTCTGCTGCTACAGAGGGGATTCCGATTCGTGAGGAACTGCATATTGATTTTCATACCATGAGTCTGCCCTCTGCCGAACTTGTATGGCATTGTCCCTATATTGTATTATTTTATTCTGAAAATAAAAAAATAAACGGAAAAGGCTATCAGGAATATGCACTGCTCAAAATAAACGGTGAGTGTTCCACAGAAGACAGTCATGCTGAAAATCAGTTCCATATGAAAAAAAATGAGGCCTTTCTTGGCTGGGATGTATGGAAGGAAAAAAACAGAGAAGGTCTGGAATGTTCTGTATGGATAATAAAAAAAGGCAACAAAATTATCACCCGAACAGAAAATCTTGGAATTGCCATAGAAAATACAACCTTCATTCCCGATACAGCAAAAGAAGTCTATGTTGCACTGACCGGAGACCAGATAGCACTTACAGATATCAGAGTAAAATAATAAAAAAACAGGTTTTTACAAACCTGTTTTTTTATTATCAATATTATGCATTTGTATTCATCAGAATTTTCTTGAGCATAATCCAGTCATAAATATTAATCACGCCGTCTTCACAGATATCCGCAGAAGTTCCTTCCAGCAGATGCATCTTTCCATGCAGGAACTGCTGAAGTACAATTAAATCCACTATACTGATTTTTCCGTCTAAATCCACATCTCCGACAACAACAGGCTGTTCGGCTTCTGCACCATAAAATTCCAGTTCAGCAAGATTACAGCAGTAAATATCATCAAAATTATCCTGATTAGCTGGTTTTCCGGCCGGAACACGATAACGCACATAACGGGCTCTGGTATCTGTATTGATATACTGCATTGTGAAATCCGGCTTTCTTGTGACAATATGAACAGTTTCCCATTCCTGACCGTTCTGAGAAACTTCAAAAATACCGTCTGTCATCCGGTATTCATAGCCTTTTCTTGCACAGAATCCAATCAGTTTCAAATCATATACTTTTCCGAAATCTGCCATAACCCAGCCTTCGCCGACACCATCGAACCATGTATTGATATTTTTATCAAATACTTTTTTATAATCATAATCTGCAATATCATGCCATGAATGCGAGCCGGAAATTTCAGCCGGTGTGAGCTTCCCATATTTTGCAAGCGGGCTGACATCGCCATAAATCTTGATTTCAGCAATATTACAACAATATACATCATCATGATTATACTCATTCTTAGGCTGGCCTTCCGGAACAGCATAACGAATATATCTTGTAGAATGATTGGTATCAAATCTTGTAAGATAATGCATAGAGAAAGAAGGCTTTCCGGAGACGGTATAGGCTTTTCTCCAGTTTTCGCCATCATCGGAGAACAGAAACAGGCTGTCAGCCATACGGTATTCATAACCCTGACGTGGGCAGTAGCCGATGGCATCAATATCATAAATTTTTCCTAAATCCACCTGTACCCAGCCTTTTCCGACACCGTCAAAATAAGTATTATTATTATTATCAAATACTTTGAGATAATCTGTAGAGCCCATTTTTTTCCAAGAGTCTGTACCGGAAAGCATATCACTTGTCAGAGCGATTTCATTTTCCGGAACAGTACCGCCGGAACAGTTATTAATCATAAAAGTTGTGACAGACTGCGGAGCAAGTGAAACATTCAGCATATCACCGGAAACGGGAATATCTGAAAGTTTTTTCCAGTTTTCAGAATTGCTTGTCCGGATAACCTGTGCTGTTTCTCCTACTCCGGAAAAACCAGACAAATCAAAACTAATATCTCTTGCATCGTTTCTGTCGTTATAAGCCACAATGACGAGCTGTTTTTTGTCAGGGTCATAAGCCGTCACAGTCGGGCCGGAAGAATTCAGCATTATCATACCAGGGCGGATATATCTGGTATACTGGCCAAAGGCATAATATTTTTTAGTTAAAATAATTTTATTATTATCATGGTCGGCTACAGCAACACCCCAGTAACCGCCCTGTGTATTGACCATACCTTTGTCTTTATTGCCGTTATAGCCTGTTTTTGAAATATGATTATCAATTACCTGCCACATAATCCATGCAGAAGCATTCAAATCATTGACATCTGTAGTAATTCTTCCGGCCAGCCAGAGAGCTGCTCCCATTTCGCCGGCATTTGTTCCGGCAGTAGCACCGCCGTCAACTTCACTCATCCAGAGATTTTTTCCGGCAGAGAGGGCTGTATTTTTCAATTCTGCCCTTTTGCTTCCGGAATACGTATGTGTATCAATTCTGGAAACAGTATTTTTTGCTGCATCTGATAATTTCTGATAAGATGAAATCTGAGTATCAATTGAGGTTTCATCTGTACCGGAAATCATAATATCTCCAATCCCTCTTTTATCCAGAGATTTTTTCAGTTCTGTAATCACAGTGGATTGTGAATTGCCCTGGTCAAAATGACAGCCCTCCTGTTTGGGACTGTTTGCCCCCCAGAAATTCGTATACGGTTCATTCATCGCATCGATACTCTGGATATCCACACCCCATTCTTTTTCATAATGCAGGCAGACTTCTGCTAAATATTCGGCAAAATCGTCATAACAATCATCTTTGAGATTATTCTCATTCGGATTGAAGCCACCGCTGGAGCAGCCGGATTTTGTCATATAATATGGCGGAGAATTTGAGAACATCTCGACAATCATATCATCGCCGCAAGCTTTAATTGACCGCATCAGGACATTTCTCTGATTATAATCTGCATTCCAGTCATAAGAAGCTTTCTGTCCATTCCAGACTGTATAGCCGGGCATATTGGAATCTGTTCTTGTGATATGTGTATGAGACGGATTATCGCCGCCGCCGATATTGAATCTGGCAATATTCATCCGAAGGCCGTCATCACCATAAAAGACATCAGCGGCCTGCTGTGCAAGGGAATCGGAATAGCCAAGGCGGTTTGCCCACCAGCACAGCGAAGTGCCCCAGCCTTCAAACACGCCATTATTAATTTCATAAGTACTCAAAGGAGAAAGGCTGACTGTTTCGGCCGCACTGACAGGAACAGAAAGTGCTTCTGCAAACGGTGTTGTCATACAAGCTGCCATAAACAGACAGCAGCATTTTTTCAAAAAATTCATAAAGACATCGCCTCCAATTCAGGTTATTTTCTATATTATAACATAATTACAAATCGGATTACAATATTCTGATTATACAAAAATATGTTCTGATTCTTGTAGACTCTGACAAAAATCAGCAATTATGCATTTTATCCACTATTTCTGCAAAAAATAGGTTGTTAAAATCAAATAAATATCGTATAATTTGCGAAGAGATTGTTTTATATTTTGTCAGGAGGGAGACACATGAAATTAAAAAAGCGACACAGATCGGCATCTGTTGTTCTGGCATTTCTGATGACAAGTACAGGTTTGCAGGCATCTGCTGCACCTGAACAGGATGGTTGTTATTTTCATGATACGTTTGAAGGAACACTCTCTGACTGGAGTGGCAGAGGAGTGGCAAAAATTCAGACTTCCGACCAAGCTGCTCTTGAAGGGCAGGAATCTCTTTTTATTTCCGGCAGAACAGCTGCATGGAACGGTGCGATAAAAGATTTAACCGCTGTCTGCCATGCTGGTGAAGCTTACAGTTTCAGTGCCAATGTGATGTATTCCCAAGGCGGAACGTCAGATAAATTTTACCTGAAATTGCAATATACTGATGCTAAAGGGCAGCCCTGCTATGATACGATTGCAGAAGGAACAGCCCTCAGAGGTGAATGGATTCAGCTTTTTAATCCGGAATATACTATTCCGGCAGATGCAGAAAATATTTCTTTCTATGCCGAAACTGCTGATTCTGCGAATGATTTTTATCTGGATGAAGTTGTCACAGCAATTTCCGGTACAGTCATCAAAAGCAGAGCCGCTGCCGGAACAGAGATTATTTCCGGTGATATCAATGCTGATGGCATGATTAATATTTTCGACCTGACACTTGCTAAACAGGGGGTTCTGAAAGGATTCAGAACCAGTCGGGCTGAGGCAGCTGCTGATGTAAATCAGGACGGTCAGACTGATACAGAAGATATCAGGCAGATAAAGGATTTTATTATGAAAAAAATCACAGCATTTTCTAAAGCAGAAATTTCTGTTCCGGAAGGTCATGTCTCTGCGGAAGAATTTACAGCCCTGTGCAGTACGAAAATGAAAGAAACCGAGCCGCCGGAAGAACGGAATGAAAAATCCGGTGTTTCTTATGGAACTGTCAAGAAAATAAGTTATTATTCTACTACCTGCAAGAGAGAAAGAAATTTCAATATTCTGCTTCCGGCCGGATATTCTGAAGATAAAAAATATCCTGTTCTTTATGCAATGCATGGTTACTGGCAGAATGAAGATACGCTCATTTCCGAAGAAGACGAAACCATGAGAACCCGTCAAATTGTGGGAAATGCCATTGCTTCCGGTGAAGCAGAAGATATGATTGTAGTATTTCCCTATATTTATGCAAGCGAAACACAGCCGGCCTGCTCTGGCATGGATGATTTCAATAATGCTGCTTATGATAATTTCATCAATGACCTGACCAATGACCTGATGCCTTATATTGCATCTCATTATTCTATAAAAACAGGCCGTGACAATACAGCTTTGACAGGCTTTTCCATGGGGGGACGGGAATCGCTGTATATTGCCATGAGAAAACCGGAATTATTCGGCTATGTGGGGGCAATCTGTCCTGCTCCGGGGGTATCGCCGGGACTTATCAGTCAGGCAGATTTTAAATTCAAAGAAAGTGCTCCCTACCTGCTGCTTTTGACAGCGGGGTCAAATGACCAAGTTATCTATGATACCCCTGCCGGCTATCATAAGATTCTTGAAAATAATCAGGTGCCGCATATCTGGCATTATGTAAACGGCGGCTATCATGGCGGCAATTGTATACGGGCACACTTGTATAATTTTACAAGATTTATTTTTAAATAACTTCTCAAAAACATGCTGACACAGAAAAAATTTTCTGCATCAGCATGTTTATTTTTAAAAACAAATTTTAATAATAGAAGCAGCATTATTTTTTCCTGCCCGTTCATCGCTTGGCGTTTTGGCGAGTGTGATATAATACCGGCCGTCCCCGTAATAAGTAGCTTTGATATGCTTTCCCTCTTCGGTAATTACAAAACCATACTCTTCCAGTATCTGGCGAACTTTACTGGTCATGCCATCATAATGTTTAAAAATTGCTTTAATTTTGTCCGCCCGTTTCTTACTGACTTGCTGATAGCCATTATTACGCAGAATATCTTTGATGATATCGCTCCGGCGGGTTTTATCAGGCAAATTATTCAGAGCCTCTGAAAGCAGAAGCAAAATCAGGTCTTTAATTTCTCCTTCATAAAACTCATGTTCATCACCCATATAAAGAACGGGTACTGCCTCTGTACCGGAAAGTTTGGCACGAAGCCCCTGATTTTCATATCGGAGGGCTTCGTTTGCTTTTGTCAGTTCATCTACCTGATGCTGTAGTTTTGCCATATCTGCATCGAAACTTTCCAGAAGTGTATCTGCTTCAGCCCTTGCTTCTTCCATTGCCTGTTTCCGGAATTTTTTCTGGTCTTCATCTTTTTCATCCAGCAATTTCAGATATTCATTTTCGGCTTCCTTTTTGGCCTGTTCCGCAGCGATTCGTGCATCACGCTGAATGCGAAGTCTTTCCATCAGCAAGGCATTATTTACGCCCTGCCATGTATACAGAGTATCCAGTTGTTGCAGAGTGCTGTACTGCATGACTGTACGCACAACTTT
The DNA here is from genome assembly GCA_902796255.1 of uncultured Ruminococcus sp. GTDB lineage: Bacteria > Bacillota > Clostridia > Oscillospirales > Ruminococcaceae > UBA3855. The sequence goes on along the minus strand of CADBOP010000059.1, from coordinate 19,187 downwards.
TTCCAGCAGGAACGAATCTGTTCCCACAGAAGCCCTGTATAAATATTTTCTATGTCCGGCAGTATCATCAGGGAAATAAATACCAACTGCACCGTGATATTCATTTTTACGGTTACATAGCTTCATCAGTTTTTTATCTTGCGTCAGTGATTTCTGTACCAGAACGTGTGCTGCCCCCCGCAGTCGGTTTGCAAGCAAAGTAACATCTACAGGATTATCATTCATAATTGTTTTGGAAATATAGACCACCGGCAGGCGGTAACTTGTCTTTCTGTTTATCATATCTGCCAGCAGTGGTATTTGTGAATTATCAATGATAAAAGGCAAATTACTGACGGGCAGGTTTCCGTCATCCTGTAGATAATTCTGTTCAATCAGAAGTGCAATAAAATAAGGTATTGAAAATTTAGAATTGATAAACAATGCTTTTCCTGCACAATTTCTGCTGAGGCGGACCGCCATTTTCCTGCTTGCAAAATTCATAATATAATCATTCCGCCAGCTAATATTGTCATTTTCCTTTTTTTCGTATCGAACTGCAATAATATCATGATATTCGACAAATTCCATCCATACGTCATCGTTTCCAAAACGGATATTATGTTCACCGTGCCATACAATATCCGGAATAATATTGCTGCTGTGCGGGCTGTTCTGATTCCATCTGATAATGAGCTGAATAAAAGCACTTTTAGTTAAATTTGAGTTGATATCGAGCATAATTGAAAATAAAAGCATAATTCATTCTTCCTTTCTTTTTGGACTGGATGTAATTAAAAGCAGCATCCTGTAGTTACTAAAAACAGATTGGAGGGAAATCATATATTCTGAAATTTTCTTTTGCTATATAGATTTGAGTGTATATTATTTTTATTATATCACTTCTTGGGCAGGATTGCAAGAGTTTTTTCAGAAAGATTTAAACAGTTATATATTTTCCTGATATGCTGTACTAAGAAATCAGAATTGGACAAAAGCATTTTCTAATAGTATAATAAAATCATAAACTAACTGATAGAAAGGACAGCAGGCATATGACACTGAATGAAATGATTTATCAGAAATATATTCTTCCGACAGAACGAAAAGCCGGAGATTTTATCGGAGCAGAATTTGAATTTCCTCTCCTGAATCTGGAAAAAAAGCCGGTCAATATTCCGGAAGTACAAAACATTATCAGAAATTTTGCAGATTTTTTCAATTTCACAGAACAGAAAAAAGACGAAAATCAAAACTTATATTCAATCACCAATCCTGAAAACAATGATAATCTTTCTTTTGACTGTAGTTATAATACATTGGAATTATCATTTGGAAAAGAAAAAAATATAAATATTTTAAATCAAAGATTCCAGAAATATTTTTCCTTTTTGCAGAATCATCTGCAAGCTTCCGGACATCTGCTGACAGGCATGGGCATCAATCCGTATTATCCCTATGCTGTATATCAGCCTGTAGCAAATGACAGATACAGAATGCTGTATCATCATCTTCAGGCTTATCGGGAATACGGCGATGTATTTTACCATGATATTCCCTATTTCGGCATGATGGCAACAGCTTCTCAGGTGCAGCTTGATGTACAGAAAGAAGATATTCTTTCTTTTCTGCATGTGTTTAATCTGCTTGAACCATTCAAGGCTATTCTGTTTGCAAACTCCTGTTGTGATAAACTTCCGGACAGAGTGATAGCAAGGGATTATCTTTGGAGATACAGTTCACAGGGCTATAATCCGCACAATCTTGGCATGTATGAAACAGAGTTTCAAAATCTTGATGAATATCTTGCCTATATCGGGACACAGAGCATTTACTGTGTACAGAAAGAAGAAAAATATCTGCATTTTAAGCCGGTTATACTTGAAAATTATATACATCTGGATTCTGTCACAGGAAATTATTTTTCTTCCGGTACATGGAAGGAATACACATTCAAGCCGGAAATTCAGGACATTGCTCATCACAGAAGTTTCAAATTTGCGGACCTGACCTATCGGGGAACAATTGAATTCCGCAGTGCCTGTGAACAGCCTGTTTCTGAAATCTTTACACATGCAGCCTTTCATGCAGGTCTTGCCAAGAAAACAGATGCCCTTGCAGAAATTTTAGATTCTGATACTGTTTTGTATCATCATGGCTATAACGCTTCTGAACTACGTGAATTATTCACATACAGAAGCCTTCCTGCATTTGTTAATAAAAAGCAGCTTTCGGCTGTACTGTTACAAATTCTGGAACTTGCCAGAACCGGTCTTACAGAGCGTGGCTATCAGGAAGAAAAATTTTTAGAACCGCTTTTTAAACGGGCTGAACAGCTTACCAATCCGGCACAAGAATTTCTGCATGGGATTGAACAGGGAGACAGTCTGGAAGCATGGATTTCCAAATATGCTGCGTTATAGAAAAAACTGATAACAGGATATCAGAAACATGGATTTGACAAATAGCTGAAAACATGATATAATAAACACATACAAAACAGATAGACTTACAAAGAAATGGAAAAGGAGTGACTGTTCTATGCTGTTAAAAAAACTCCGTTCTGTTATCCGAGGTCGTGACCGAATGCGTGGAACAGAACGATGTTAATTTTATAATAGGATTTATGATATATATATATAAATAAACTTTAAGAGATTGGAAATCAGTTTTTATTTTTAAATTTATCAGGCAAAAAGCCTGTTTCTATACAATAGGAGGAATTTATCATGTCAGAAAAAAAGCTTCATTTTGAAACCCTTCAGCTTCATGTCGGTCAGGAACAAGCTGACCCTGCTTCCGATGCAAGAGCTGTCCCGATTTATGCAACGACTTCTTATGTATTCCATAATTCACAGCACGCTGCTGACAGATTCGCCCTGAAAGATGCCGGCAATATCTACGGCCGTCTGACCAACTCCACGCAGGATGTCTTTGAAAAACGCATTGCTGCTCTGGAGGGTGGTGTTGCCGCATTAGGTCTTGCCTCAGGTGCAGCAGCTATCAGCTATACCATTCAGGCTTTAGCCAGAGCGGGGGAAAATATTATTGCTTCCAAGACAATCTACGGCGGAACATATAATCTGCTGGCACATACCCTGCCGCTTTATGGGATTACCTCTACTTTTGTTGACCCCGAAGATGAAACCGCCTTTGTCAGTGCCATCAATGAAAAGACCAAAGCTATTTTTATTGAAACACTCGGCAATCCTAATTCCAATGCCATTGATATTGAAAAAATTGCCAAGATTGCTCATGCTCATGGTATTCCGCTTGTAGTAGACAACACATTTGCAACACCTTATCTGGTACGTCCTGCTGAATACGGTGCAGATATCATTGTACATTCTGCCACAAAATTTATCGGCGGCCATGGGACAGCGATTGGTGGCGTCATTGTAGACAGCGGCAATTTTGACTGGAGTAAAGACAAAAAATATCCTTGGATTTCTGAACCGAATCCCAGCTATCATGGAGTCAGCTTTACAGCTGCTGCCGGAGCTGCTGCATTTGTGACTTATATCAGAGCTATTCTGTTACGTGATACCGGAGCAGCAATTTCTCCGTTCCATGCTTTTATTTTCTTACAGGGTCTGGAAACGCTCTCACTCAGAGTAGAACGCCATGTGGAAAATGCTTTAAAAATTGTAAATTATCTGGCAAATCATCCACAAGTAGAGGCAGTTCATCATCCGTCTTTAGAATCTGAACCGAGTCATAAAGTTTATCAGAAATATTTTCCTAACGGCGGCGGCAGTATCTTTACATTTGATATTAAAGGCACGGAAGACGATGCCAAGAAATTTATTGACAATCTGCCGATTTTCAGTCTTCTTGCCAATGTTGCTGATGTAAAATCACTTGTGATTCATCCAGCTTCTACGACACATTCCCAGCTTTCAGAATCTGAACTGCTGGAACAGGGCATCAGGCCTTCTACAATCCGTCTTTCTATCGGCACAGAACATATAGACGACCTGATTGCTGCACTGGATACCGCTTTTCAGGCTATTAAATAAATTTCAAAATATAAATCAAGCGGCTGTATGAAAATCATACAGCCTGCTTTTTACTCTGTTCTTTATTTGCCGGCCGGTTTTGTGCCATCACTCCGGCCAGAGGGTGAGGCAGATATAATTCTTCAAGATATGCTGTTTCTTCCGCAGTGAGCACCAGCTCAACAGATTTTACTGCACCATCAACATGCTGTAATTTTGTTGCACCGACAATGGGAGCTGTTACTTTTGTCAGAAGCCATGCCAGTGAAATTTCCGTCATAGAAACATTATGCTCCTGTGCAAGTTCTGCCACCCGCTGAATAATTACTTCATCCTGTGTTTTGGTAGCATCATATTTAAATTTTGCATAGCTGTCTTCTTCGGCACGTTTTGAAGTTTCGTGCGGAAGTCTTGCAAGCCTGCCGCTTGCGAGAGCACTATAAGGAGTCATTGCGATATGCTCTTCTGCACAGAACGGAGCCATTTCTCGTTCTTCTTCACGGAAAATCAGGTTATAATGTCCCTGAATGCTGACAAACTTTGCAAACCCTTCTTTTTCAGCGAGGGCGTTCGCCTTGGCAAGCTGCCATGCATAGCAGTTAGAAATACCGATATATCTTGCTTTTCCTGCTTTCACCACTTTGTTCAGGCCATCAAGAATATCATAGACTGGGGCATTCCAGTCCCACATATGATAAATATACAAATCCACATAATCCATACCAAGATTTTCAAGGCTTTTATTTATCATCTGTTCAATATGTTGCTGACCGGTGATTCCGGCCTCTATCTCTGCCGGTGTTCTGGGAAGAAATTTTGTAGCCACAACAACCTCTTCACGTCTGGCGAAATCTTTCAGTGCCCTGCCGAGATATTGTTCGCTTGTACCGGACTGATATGCAATTGCAGTATCATAAAAATTCACACCAAGTTCCAGAGCATGTCTGATAATTTCTCTGGAATGCATTTCATCTATTGTCCATGAGTGCTGGCCGTTTCTGGCATCTCCGAAGCCCATACAGCCCATACAGATTCTTGAAACGTTCAAATCCGCATTTCCTAATTTTATATATTTCACAGCTTATTCCTTTCCAATAATTTTCTGACACAGTTATAAATCATTTCATAAATACTATGCATTGTAAATTGCACACTTGCCTGTTCCATAGCGGTGATTTGCTTATCTGAAGCCACTGCATAAGGATATACCCCGAACATGAACGGGAAGAACACAAAAACAAATTGTTCTATTTCTGTTCCGGACATATCCGGACAGAATTTTATCAGACAGTTTCTGACAGCATTCAGTGATGCTCCATAAGATTTTTTAAATTCCGTCAGGTTTTCCGGACGGGAATTTTCCTCCATATCATAGTGATTCATTGCCAGCAGTTTCAGCAGCTGTTTTCGTTTTTCGAGAGAAACTGCCAGTGCATGTGCCAGTTCGTCAGGGGTAAGCACTGTATGTTCCTGCATCAGTGTTTCCAAGTCACACACCCATAAATCATATTCTCTCTGCATGAGTGCAAGAAAGATTTCTTCTTTTGTCTGGAAGTAATTATAAATAGACGTTCTTGTAAACGAGGTTGCTTTTCCGATTTCTTTGACAGTAATTTCCTTGAAGTTCATAGTCTGATAGAGCTGTTCACAAGCATTGATAATTTCCTCACGGCGGGAAGCCGTTAATTCCGGTGAACCTTTTGGCATAGCTGCACCTGCCTTTCTTTTATTCTGACATTATGTCATTATAGATATTATATCTTATTTCTGACACAATGTCAATATATTTTCTTTGATTTCAGCATAATATCAAAAAAAGCACATGCTATTTGTACAAATTAAATAATATATTAAAAATTTTAAATAATATATTAAAAATTCTGATATTGATTTTCGCATCACAGTCTGTTGCATTCTTTTCAGAAATATGTTATAATACAGAAAGAGAATACCAAAGGAGAGTTCCGACATGTCGCCAATCATTGTTCAAAGCATCGGATTTGTCGCTGTTGCGGCATTTATCCTGTCTTATCAGATTAAATCAAACCGCTTGCTTTTTCTTCTTCAGCTTATTGGTTCTGTGCTGTTCTGTTTACAGTTTTTCCTGCTGAATGCATTCAGTGGCTGTCTGAGTCTGGCGGTCAACATTCTGAGAAATGCACTGATGATGAAATACAATGACTGGAAATGGGTACGCTGGAAAGGCTGTCCGGTTATCATATCCGTTTTATTTGCCGTCATTCTGTTTTTCACATGGAACGGAACAGCAAGTTTGCTTGCCTTTACTGCATCCGTATCCAGTACATTTGTATACTGGTCAAACAGCCCTCGTAATATCCGCATGGTGAACCTTGTCTGTGCATCGCCGTGCTGGCTGGTTTATGATATTATTGTCCATTCATGGGGCGGTCTTCTAAGCGAAGCCATTACACTGATATCTATTTTAATTTCTATTTTCCGTTTCGGCTGGAACGGATTAGAGACCGATTCTGAAACAACCAGATAAAAAGAACTGTCCGGATTTTTTATTCTCCGGACAGTCTTTCTTTCACTTTATATACCAGCATTTCACTTAATTTTACCGATAGCTTCCATAATGTTCCTTGAATTTTTTCTTTGCCTCGTACATAGCTTTATCTGCCCGTTTAAATACCAGTTCAACAGAATTGTCATCCGAGGCAAGTTCTGCTATCCCGATTGCTGCGGAATATCTTAACCATGGCAATTTTTCTTCCTGACTGAATGTTTCTGAAAATATAGCATTGAGTTTTTCTGCAATCTGTATTCTGTTCTCGAAATCCTTTCCCTGCAATATGACAACAAATTCATCTCCGCCGATACGATATACAGGAGAATGCTTGAAAGCCTCACATATCAGATGGCAGCAGCCTTTGATATATTCATCTCCTGCCTTATGCCCATAGGCATCATTGATTTGTTTCAGATTATTCATATCTGCCATAACAACGGCAAAAGTTGTATTCCCTTGTGTAATCATTTCATTCAGTTCGCAGATTTTGACATTATATGCCGCTTTGTTTCCGACACCTGTCAGGGCATCGTGATAGGCTTCCTGCTTGAACTGGCCGATTTGTTCATCACGGCTGCGTAATTCATTTTCTTCTCTTGTCACATCCTGAATGCGGAGATAAGAACCAGCTCTTTTATTTCTTTCGTCTTTTACCTGATTTTCTTCTATGATATAAAACCTTGCCTGACTACCTTCGCCCACCTGTAATTTAGCAATATGTTCGTCAGGGTTGCCCGAACCGCCGAACATCTGCATCAGCTTTGCAGTAATGATATCATAATTATTTTCACTGACATCAACCAGCTTACAGCCCTGTTCATTTGCCCAGACACAATTTCCGCTCGGGTCAAAGATATAAAATGCATCTGACAGATTGGAAACAATATTGGACAATACACGGTCCATCAGTCGAAGCGGCCGGTACAGGATTGCAAAATAATAAATAATAATACCAAATATGCCAAAGCCTATCATAGAACGGTCAATCGCATACTGAAAGAAAATATTATAAGTCAGCATCAAACCAATTGCCAGCATAGTAGTAAGAAGAACCGTATAACGTTCACGACTGATTTTAGGCGTTTTTATAGAAGCTATTGTAAAAATCAGAATGACACAGATAAATATCCCATAATCAACAATGCGGTGAAAAATCTGTCCCCAGTGTGGTATCATTTTATAATAAGGATAGCCCTCTACCTCAATTGCTGTAACCTCAAATGCATGACCCGTGAAAATATTCAAAAGCATCTGAATTGCATCTATACCCAGTGCAGTATATACAACGGTAGGTTTCTGCTGGCCGTTTCCTGTACCTTTACAGTAAGTATCTGTAAAATTGACAAGTGCATATATTACAAGGTCCATACCAAGACAATAAAGATAACACCCTGTAACAGCGACTTTCTCACGGTCTGACATAATAATGAGCATATTTCCCAATATTGGAAGAATCAATGAAGCATCCAAAAAAGCAACCGCATGGCGTGCAGTACGTTCAGAACGTCTGGCATATACAGTACAGATAATCAGGATAAGCATCAAAACAGCATATAAAATAGAATATGCAGTTCGCATAAAATTTTACCTCCGGTTGATAACATTTTTACAGTGGCTTTTCCAGCGGATATACATGCATATCCAGCCGTTTTTCAAATTCTTGGACTGGCAGGGGCTTGTCAAACAGAAAGCCCTGTGCCAGTTCACAGTCATTTTTTCTTAAAATTTCAAGCTGTGCAGGTGTTTCCACCCCTTCCACAATGCATTCCAGACCAAGTTCTTTGGCCATCGCCACAACATATTTAAACATAATATTCCTGATACTGTCTTCTTTTTCATCGTCCATCGGCAGAAAAATTCTGTCTACTTTCAGGACGTTCCAAGGTACAACCCTGATTAGATTCAGCGAAGAATAGCCCATGCCGAAATCATCGACAGAAGTGAACATATGCTCACGCTGCAATGCATCCACAACTCGTTTCAAGTCTTTGAATTCCACATCCGTCGTAGTTTCTGTGAGTTCTATTTCAATATATTCATGGGGAACATGATGCCCGTCCACAATATTCATAATTGTTTTCAGCAGTTCTGCATTCAGCATATGTTTGCGGGAGAGATTGACAGAAATTCTTACTACTTTCCGGCCTTCGTCCAGCCATTTCCGGATATGTCCGCAGACAAGGTCAAGCATGTAAAAATCAAGTTTGCAGATATCGCTTGTCTGTTCCAGAACCGGAATAAATTCTGACGGTGAAATGACACACCCTTCATGAAACCATCGGCACAAGGCTTCTGCACCGCAGAGTTCTCCCGTAGTGGTGTTGACTTTAGGCTGATAGAACACATGAAATTCACCGTTTCGCAAAGCTTGGGGAAACTTTTTCTGAATCCGCATAGCATGTTCCTTAGCTGCAAGCAGACGGTCATCATAAAAAATAATATGGTCATGTCCGCCGTTCTGGGCGATTCGGTAAGCGTGCAGAATTTTCCCCATGACATCATTGGGATTTGTAATAACATAGCCGTCCGGAAATTTGAACACACCGGCACAGGCTGTCACAGTAACAGTATTGCCGTTTTCATCAAAAGGCACAGCGGCTTCTGTCAGATAATCCAGAAGTTCCGGCAGCAGTGACTGCTTGCAGATACAAGCAAAACTGTCACCGCCAAGACGGGAAACAATTCCATCTGCCCCAATCATAGAGACGATATGCCTGTAATGATTTTTCAGAACCACATCTCCCACGTCACGCCCGTATTCCTCATTTACAAGAGAAAAATGCCGGAGATTATAATTCAGTGCAGCCATACCGTTCCATGCATCCGGCCGTGTCTGCCATGAGAAATAATTAAAAAAGCTTCGGAGATTACAGAATCCGTCATCATCAAAAAAGGCCAGTTCTTCAGCAATTGTCTGCAAACGATTTCTGCTGATAAACGTCAGTACTGTCCGCATTGTCAGGTCGACTTTGGCAAGTTCCTCATCATTCAGAGGTTCTTCCTGTTCCGCCATATAAACAGTCATTGTCGTAATAGACAGCAGCCTTGTCACGAACCGAACAGTATGTACAGGCCTGCCCTCAATTCCGGTATCATAACTAATCATAGTTTCGCCTTCTCCACGCTGTTCTTCAGCAGGACTGCGGTAAAAATGAGTAACACCTTTAGACAGACGGAACATAGCAGAAATTTCACTCAGGACTGTTTCAATCGGAGTAGTATCAAATTCCTGATTCACAATTTGTGTCATAGATGCAAGTCTTTCATACAGCTGATAAAATTTCCGTTCTGTTTCAATCTTCATAGTATTCGCCTCCTTTTAGGAAATCATAAAACCGATTTTAAATTTATCTTTTTAAACCGGCTTTTAAATCAGTCTTTTAATTTTATTATACATCAATTTCGTTCAAATTGCAAGGGAGATTTTCAGATTTTTCAAAATTCATCTGTCAGTTTCATTCATACCAGTATCATAATCATAAAATATTTAAGGAGCTGGCATGCCAGCTCCTTTTCAGCATATATCAAAAAATACTCAGAAATTGATTTTTCCTCAGCTGACCTGTGTAATAACAGGCGAAGTTCTGTCAGAAATATCTGTCAGCAGCAGCTGCTGTATTGTTCCGTCAAGGACAACCGCAAGAAGATGCGTACTATCCACTTCTATCAGATTCAGCAAAACGCTTTCTGAATTTACAAACGGTATCCGGAACGAAAATGGCATATTCTCTTCATAATACTCTGCACAGAACACATTTCCTGTTCGGGTGAATGCAAAAAACGTTTCTCTTCCGGCAGCAATTCCGTCAAATTCTTCCGGACAGGAATGATTGACAGCTTTAGCCATTCTGACACTTTCTGCACTGGAATTCACAGCTTCCGCTCTGCCGTTCCGCAACAGGAAACAGCCGGAATCACCAGCAGTAATACGGACATTTTCCGGCACTTTTGCTGACCAGCCCTGCCCCTCCTGAAAAACATCCTTATAATATTCGCATATCACACAAAATCTTCTTTTTTTCCGGTGTGAAGCCAGAATCAAAATTTGTGTCTGACTCAATGCAATCTCACGCAGAAACCATTCTTTTTCCAGTCGTAAAGAAATTTCTTTCAGCCTTTCGGCATCCGCACCACAGGCGAGCAGACGGCCATCTTCTGTCACCGCCGCAGTAGTATCACCAGCGGCGGCAATTCTGACCACATGCTTCCAGTTTTCAACATTGCACTGACACATAGTATTTTTCCCTGTTGTAAAAACAGTACCATCCTCAGAAAGTCCTGCCAGATGTCCTGTTCCGGCGGCAATCAAACGGATATTCTCCCATTTTTCTGCTTTTCTGATGCCCGAATGAAAGAACCCTTCCAGCTTCACTCTTCCTTTGTCAAGCCATGCATAAAAATCAATCCCAGCCGCAGCAAACAGTGCAGGATTATAGCTCAGTGCCTGCATCTGCTCTGAAATCTGATGGGCATAGCTCTCTTTTGCAGGCAGAAAAACCTGCCTTACCCACTGCCGATGCTGTTCCGGATTCAGAAACAGTTCCGGCACAGGGGGCATTCCGCAGTGCGGACAAATGCCGGAAGACTCCGGCAGAGTCTGATGACAGATGACACATTTCATGTTCAACCCTCTTTTCTATTTCTGTATTACCGGAAAAAACGTTCCCGTATATGCTTAACCGGCAGAATAAAATTCAGTTCTTCTACCAGCCTGCCGTTGGCAGAAGTTGCAGAACCGCACAGAATCCCGATAATATTCCCTGTTTCCTGAGAAAAAACAGGTGCTCCCGAACAGCCGCTTTTGGCCTCCATATTCACAAAAATGCGTTCCAGACCGTTCTGTACCTGAACAGAAGCAATTTTTCCTTCAAAATGGCTCAGCGAAAGTGCATCAACAGAATCAGAAATCATTGCACCGAACGGATACCCCAGCAAAAAAATTCCGTCTGCGGGATGAACAGTTTCTTCCGGTGGTGCAACAGGAAGTGCCGGATACCCCATCAGTTCTATTTTCAGAAGTGCAGCATCCATTTCCGGGTCATCCCGTACTTTCTTTGCCTCATGCCAACTTATTTCCCCATCTGTACGTCCGGCGATTTTCAACCGGACACGAATTTTCTCTGCATTCCGAATTACATGGCTGCATGTCAGGATATACCCGTCATGTGTCAGCATTGTGCCGCTTCCATATCCTGTTTCTCCTGAGGCAGTGCATTCAATCAGCACGACACCTTTTTCTGTTTCCGCCGTATCTTCAGGATAGTGATAAGAAAATCCGGCTTTGGGAAGCACTGTAGACGGAAGACGGAAAGCTGCCGGTTCTGTTCCGTGCTGTTGTTCAAGAAGTGCCTGATATTTGTCCGGAAGCATTTCAGGTGTATAGAGCAGAAAAGTTTCACCGTCCTGTTCAGTCATATTACGGAATTTTGTCCAGCGTTTCCGGAGGTTTTGTTCCAGCTGTTCCATTTCCCTGCCATTTGCCCACGGCTGTTTCCGGCGTTTCTGTTCTGAACGCATGGCATCCAGCAAAGCAGGCAGCAGAGCTGTCAGTGCATCCGAAGGAACAGCACCGGCTTTACTGCACTTCTGGCGGAAAATAGCAATCAACTGTTCATTAGTATAATCCGGCATATAAAATTCATTTCCTTTGAAGCGGCTTCTCATGCCGGGATTGGAAGCAAGGAACTGTTCCATCTCTCTGGGATATCCTGCGGCAACGACTGCAAATTGGCCGTCAAGGTCAGACATGGCTTCCAGAATGGTATCAAACGCTTCCTGTCCGAATCCGTCCTTCCCGCCTTGTGTCAGCATGTAGGCTTCATCAATAAACAGAACACCATTTAGGGCTTCTCTGATTTTTCCCTTTGTTTTCAGAGCTGTCTGTCCGACATAGCCTGCCACAAGGTCACCACGAGTCACCTTTACAAGATTTCCTGTTTTCAGAAGTCCGAGTTCTTTATAGGCATTTCCAATCAGACGAGCAACTGTTGTTTTTCCTGTACCGGGATTTCCTGTCAGCACCATATGCAGAGACATATCATCCAGAAGCGACTCTCTTCCTGTTTCCTGAACAGCATGTACAGTTTCCAGCAGTTCAGCGAAATACTCCTTGAGTTCCGGAAAGCCTGTCATCTCTCGAATCTGCTGGAGGGCAGAGGGTTCTGTCTTTTCTTTCTTCACAGTTCCACGGAGGAATTTCCGCATTTCTTCCGGCACATGCTCTTCGGTGAACCAATTTTGCGTTTCCCCGTTTTCCCCTTTGTGTGTGACTGGATTTCTAAGCCACTGCATCTGCATATTCCGACAGAGGGTTTCACATTCTCCTGCATTCTGCCAGTCTTCTGTTTTGGATTTTTGGGTTTTGAACTGACTGAAAAACATAACAAGCTTCCTATCAAGAGACGGTTCTATCTGAAATTTCATTTTCCGACACATATTGCGGAAAATCTGTGCCAATTCCTCCGCTGTGTAATCGGCAATCAGAAATTCTTCAAATCTCCGGTTCAGTCCGGCATTACTCCGGAGAAACTTATCCATTTTATCTGGATACCCTGCGGCGATGACAGCAAATTCGCCCATATGGTCTGTCATGGCTGCAACCAGTGTAGTTACCGCTTCAGAGCCGAAATCATGCTCACTGCCGCTGTCGGTCAGGGCATATGCCTCATCAATAAACAATACATTTCCCATTGCCTTCTCAATCCAGTTCTGTGTTCTGATGGCAGTCTGGCCGACATATCCGGCAACAAGGTCAGAACGGTCGACTTTGAGAGTACGGCCTTCCGGAAGCAGACCGCATTCTTTATAGACCTTTCCGATAAGATTGGCAATCATGGTCTTTCCTGTACCGGGGTTACCTTTCAGAACCATATTCAGATTCAGTGCCAACGGCATACCGCCGCTGGCGTCCTGTTTCTGAAATTCTGCCATACGCAGAAGCTGCCGCAGATGTTCCTTGATACTGTCAAAACCGACCACATCATCAAGCTGTTCCAGCAGCGGCCGGTTGTCCTGTTCGGGAAGCGGCTGTCTGGCGAAACGCTCCAAAGATTCCGGAATATCCGCACCAGTAAGCAGATTTCTTTCTGCTTCCGGAATTTCTCGCCCATAAATGCTGACAAGCCTTGCATTCATATGAGCTTTTGCATCTTCCAGATAACTGTCACGGATATAGCGTGCATTGCCGAACATCCTGTTTTTCTCCTGTGTTTTCATATACCCGACAATAGCATGATGGGAAAGTTCCAGAAACTCCTCGCTGGCATTCATACCGGATTCCGGAAGCATTCTGCAAAAAATCTGATATAATTCTTCTCCGGTATAATTATCAAAATAAATGCGTCCACGTTCGGTGCGGCTTGCCAGTCCGGGATTAGCTGTGCGGAGCATTTCAGACATCTGGTCTTCATAGCCTGCCAAAATCACACAAAGGCGGTCACGGTGGTCTTCCATATATTTTACCAGACTGTCGATAATATCCCTTCCGTTTGCGGTATTCATCAGCTGATAGGCTTCGTCAATAAACAGCACACCATCAAGGGCTTTTTTGCCGACTCTGTCAAAATCAGGATGATGCAGCATTTCTGAAATCAGCTCGCCTGCATTGGTTTCAACAAGGTGTCCCCGTTTCAGCAGACCATGACTCCGGAACAGCATTCCCATTTTCCGAGCGACCGTTGTTTTTCCTGTACCAGGAGCACCCATAAAGACATAATGCCCTGTTTCTCCCTGATTTCCGGCAATCAGAGCATTTTCAATCTCTCTGATTTTTTTCTTGACATGTTTCAGGCCGGGCATATTCATGATATCTTCCACAGCATCTCCACGGATTTCCTCCGCAGGCCGCAGGAAATCCCTGTATTTTTCGGAAATATGGCGTTCTTCTATGACAGAATATACCTCGCCTGTAGTTTTGTCAGTAATTTTACTGGTATCGGACAGATTAACAGCCGCAGTTTCCAAATCTTCTGCCAGCTGGACAGCTTCTCCGGCATTGCCCCAGTGTTCATCCGCAGAAGCAATCCAGTTTTCGCAGAAATTCAGCATACGTGGCTGCATTTCATCTGAAAAACGCAGATGTTTTCTTTGCATGTGAAGGTGCAGAATTTGGAGCAGTTCTTCCGGTGTATAATCCGGAATATAAATTTTTTCACGAATGCGGCGGCTCATACCTTCGTTGGCTTTCAAAAAATTTTCCATTGGTTCAGGATATCCTGCCACAACGACAATCAGGTCATGCCGGAATTCATCCATGGCCTTGATGAGCGTATCCAGACATTCTTTTCCGAAAGTGTCATGTTCATCTTGTATGATAGCATATGCTTCATCAATAAACAGAACACCGCCGAGTGCCCTCCGCACCATATCTCTGGTTTTAATGGCAGTCTGTCCCACATAACCTGCCACAAGTCCGGAACGGTCGGTTTCAACTACATGACCTGTCCGCAGGTAGCCGGCTTCAGAAAAAAACTGACCCAACAATCTGGCGACTGTTGTTTTTCCGGTACCGGGATTTCCTGTCAGAACAATATGCATAAAACCCTTCTGGTCTTTTTTCTCCGGTGCAGGTTTGATACGGCTTTCTGCTTCCAGCTGCATCCATAACCGTTTTTCTGCATTGATACCCTTGAACTTTTCCACAATCTGCTGTTTTACGGATTTCATGCCAATCATACTTTGCAGCTGCTGAGCAGCTGTTGGAATCGGCTTCATATGATATGCTGAAAACAACTGATAACAGTTATCTGGTGTCAGCATTTTTCCGGACTGTGCAAAATCCATCAGAAAATGATACAGCATTTTAATGCGGACACCCTGTGCAATACCAGTGCTTCCGGTATTTTCCTGTGCGATTTTTGCAATACACCGTGAAATTTCCCTTGCAGTTTCCGGAATTTCTGACACACGGACTTTCAGACCGTGCATAAGTCGGAAATGATGCAGCATATTGCAGTATTCCAGTGCATTTGGTGCCATGACTGGAATCGTATTCAGATTCCGCTGCATCTCTTCATCCTTGGTAAGTGCCTCCATCTGAAGAATACTGCCGCCCTCTCTGTCCGGAAAAATAAACAGCATAATATTCACATTTTCCGCCGGAAGTTTCACAACATTATTCAGAAAAGTTTTCCATCTTGGAGTTACAGCAAGTTCTGTCAGAAAATTATCTGCATCATCAATCACAATTGCAGCAGGATGACTATTGTCTTTCATCATAGCTTCAAACTGTGAAAGAATGGCAGTATCTGCCTGCATTCCGACATGAAGTGCATGCGTTTTTTGTTTTGTCATCAGTACACCGGACTGTGTTCCGGAAGCAGAAGCCTGCTTGGGGATGGGAGCAGCAGTTACTTCTGTTTTTTTCTTATCCCACCCACCTTTGCGGAGTCCCCTGCCCCGTCTTGGAGCAGCAGGCTGTACAGCGGAAGCAGTTTCCGGCGGCACAGCTCCCGGACGCAGCAGTGCAAACGAGTGGTCGTCATAGCAGTACAGACGTTTCACAGTATCATAAAAAATAATTTTTTCATATCCGTTTTCTTTCAGTTCTTTCTGTATCAGCCAGTTCAGGTCTGTTTTCATGCCATCTTCCAGATAAAACTCATCACTTGTCAGTCCGTCCAGATACCAGAAACGCCGCTGTCCGCAGGAAGCTTTTGAAAAATAAGTTCCCATAGATACCATGCTCCTTATCCTATAATTTAACTCTTTGCGGACAGACCGGCAGCCGGATTGGAAACATTCTGCCTGTTATAAGTTACACCGGCAGTACTGCAATGACTGCGGACATCATCCCGTCCCTCGGAAACAGCTGAAATATTACCGAGCCGTTCTGCCTCCTCATTGGTATGTACAGCATACTGCTCTGAACAGGGCAGTTTGAAATCCGGTACATCCTGTGCAATATTCCGCACTACAGCATCATTGACTTCACGGCGGCGGTGCGGATTATTCTCCGGTGTGCTGACAAGTACTTCTGCATGATTGGTCACAATGCCGTTTTCTTCCATAATCGGTGTAATCACAACAACAGCCTGTTCTTTTGTATCCCGATTGGTAAAAGAAGCATGATATTCATCACGGTTTTCCGAAGCGAAATAGTCCCCGTCCTGTTCGTCCATCATGAAATTTTCTCCAAGTACTTCACCGATACGTTCCGCCATAGAAAGCCGGCTTCTTGCCATAGCAAGATTAGTTTCCGCAGCATTTTCCAGCATGGCAAGTTCTGAAAGAAATCCGTGCAGTTCCCGTTCCAGAGCCGTCAGTTCCTCCGTTGTCAGATTCTGTGTATCTGCATTCAGACGGTTTCTTGTTTGTTCAATCTGCCGTGTCAGTTCAGAAAGGCGACCATATGTCCAGTAATCCACCCCCCTGTCATCTTCTATTTTTTCGCCGTCCATTTCAAATGTATAAACACGCCCTTCGGCAGAGGCAAGCTGACCCAGCAGAACAGATTCCATCTGACGGACAGATTCCAGTCTGCTTTGCCATTCCAGTTCCTGTTCAATCAGCGTATCACGCAGCACGGAAGCATCCTGAAAAGCTGTGCGTCCGCTGCTGACAGCTGCCTGAAACATTTCAGCCTGTAAATCACTTTTTGCATTGGCAAGATACTGTTGTACGCTGTGCCATACTTCAGGGGTAAATTTTTCTGGACGGTAATTTTCCCGTATTTCATCTGTAAGCCGCTGTGCCTGTGAAATCCAGTAAGAAGCAAGTTCCTGCTGTCTTGCCTTTTCACTGGAAATCTGCTGTTCCAGACTGGAAATCCGCTGATTGGCATTCTGAATTTCTTCTTTTGTCCACAGCAAATCCCGCTGCCGCTGTGCCTGCATCGTTACAAACTGTTCTTCTGTTTCTGAGCGGAGCTGTTCCATATCCCGTCTGGTTTCACGGATGCTGTTCTGAAGCCGTCGGGATTCCTGTGCAATCCGTTCATTCTGCTGACGGATGTCACGCTGATGCTGTTCCTGAAGGCGGTGCATACGCTGATTATGTGCCTGTTCCTGTTGACGGATTTCTCTGTCAAGATTCTGAATAGAGCGGCTGAGATTCTGATTCCGGCGTTCCTGCTCCTTAATCTGCTGCTGCTGCCGTCTGACAGCCTGATTGAACTGTTCTTCTGCACGGCGGCGTTCATTTTCATTCTGGCGGAGAAGGTTCTGAAGTTCCCGATTTCGTTCTTCGGACTGTCTGTTGCGGCGTTCTGCTGAGGCAATATCATTCCGGAGATTACGGATTTGTCGCTGTTCGTAAGTTTCATAATAACTCATAAGAAAAAACTCCTTTTTATTTTATTTGATTTACAGCAGGATTTATGACATTTCTTCTGTCATATGTCATACCAGAAAGGCTGCACTGACTGCGGACAGTTTCCTGTCCTTCGGAAACGGCTGAAATATTCCCAAGCCGCTCGGCTTCTTCATTGGTACGGCTTCCGTACTGTTCTGAACAGGGAAGATGAAATTCAGGAACCTGTCTGGAAATTTCCTGCACAAGTGTCTGATTGATTTCTTCCCTGTGCTGCGGATGATTTGTCGGTGTATGGATAACAACTTCAGCATGATTTGTAATTACACCGTCATTGCCGAGCAGGGGGGTAATCACAACAACTGCCTGCTCTCCGGTATCTGGATTTGTAAAAGAGGCATGGTATTCATCACGGTTTTCCGAAGCGAAATAATCTCCGTCCTGTTCATCCATCAGAAAAGCAGCCCCCAGCACTTCACCGATATGTACTGCCATCTGATAGCGTTCGTTTGCCATAGTCAGATTTATAGCTGCGGCATTTTCCAGCATTGCAAGTTCTGTCAGCATCGTATGCAGTTCCTGTGCCAGATCTGTCAGCTGTTCTGTAGTAAACGCATCAGTTTCTGTATTCAGGCGGTTTCCGGTTTCTGCAATTCTTTCTGACAGAAGAGAAAGCTGTCCATAAGTCCAATAGTCCACTCCCCTGTCATCCTGTGTTTTTTCGCCATCCAGTTCAAACTGGTAACTGCGTGTTTCGGCAGCTGCAAGCCTGCCAAGCAGCTCTGCCAGTATCAGCCGAGCTTCTTCAAGATGTTTCTGCCATTCCATTTCCTGTTCCATCAGAGAATCACGCAAAGCAGAAGCCTCTTGAAAGGCAGTCCGTCCGCTGATGACAGCAGCCTGAAACAGTTCGGTCTGAAAATCGTTCTGTGCATTGGCAAGATTCTGCTGTACACTGTACCATGCTTGTGGTTCAAATTTTTCGGGGCGACAATTCCGGCGAATATCGGCCGAAATTCTCTGTGCCTGTGTTATCCAGTATTCTGCAAGCATACGCTGCTGTTCCTTTTCCTGTGCAATCTGCTGTTCCAGTTCCTCAGTATGGTGGCGGACATTTTGAATTTCTTCTTTTGTCCAGAGCAAATCACGCTGCCGCTGTGCCTGCATAGCTGCAAACTGTTCCTGTGTATCTGCACTGAGCTGCTGCATTTCTGTACGGATATGTGTCACAGATTCCTGAAGGCGGTTAGATTCCTGTGAAATACGTTCCTGTATCTGCTGTATTTCCTTCCGTTGCTGATTCTGCATCTGCCGGATACGCTGACTGTGCTGCTGTTCCTGTCTCCGGATTTCTCTGTGCAGATTCTGAATAGCCATATTTTCCTGTTGATACTGGCGTTCCAGTGCTTCCAGATGCTGCTGGTTCTGCTGTT
>CADBOP010000058.1 GCA_902796255.1 uncultured Ruminococcus sp. | reverse complement strand
CTTAATATCAGATTCATACAGAGCTTTCTGCTTTTCATCCGGAATCAGAATCATGATGATGTCAGCAATTTTAGCAGCTTCCGCAGTTGTCATCACTTTCAGTCCCTGCTTTTCAGCTTTTGCCCAGCTCTTGCTGCCTTCGTACAGACCAACGACTACATTCACACCGCTTTCCTGAAGATTCAGTGCATGGGCATGACCCTGAGAGCCGTAGCCGATAATTGCAACTGTCTTGCCGTCGAGTTTGTGAATATCACAATCCTGCTGATAAAAAATTCTTGCTTCTGCCATGTTAAAGAACTCCTTTACTTAATATAAAATTATTTAATAAATATATGATTTAAAGACTTGTATCGCTGTTCAGATAGTGACAGCCTCTTTCGATGGCCACTACGCCTGTACGGCACATTTCGAGAATGCCGAGCGGTTCCACAAGTGCAATAAATGCCTCAATTTTGGATGTTTCTCCTGTAATTTCGACACAGAGTGTTGACGGAGAAAAATCAACAATCTTGGAACGGAAAATATCAACAGCAGACAAAATCTCCTGCCGTGTTTCCGGTGTGTTTTTGAGTTTAATCAGAGCCAGCTCACGAAGCACGCTTTTCGGCTTGTCCATGACTTTGACTTCTTTTACATTGTAAAGCTTTTTGAGCTGCTTGACAATCTGGCGACAGATGGCATCATCACCGGTCAGAGAGATAGTAATTCTGGAATATTCATGAGTTTCTGTCTCGCTGACAGTCAGACTGTCGATATTAAAGCCTCTGCGGTTGAACATGCTGGCAACACGGGTTAAAATACCAGGCTGATTTTCTACTAAAATTGCAATCACAAAGCGTTCCATGCTCACTGGTCACCTCTTTCTGTGATAATATCTTCGATACAGCCACCAGGTGGGAGCATCGGGAGAACAAATTCATCTTCATAAATTGCACAGTCAATCAGAACCGGCGAATCTTCAGAAAATGCTTTTGCAATCATATCAGATAATTCAGATAAATCCTGAATCCTGTAGCCTCTGATGCCGAATGCATCTGCAAGCTTGACAAAATCTGTTTTTCTCTTATGCAAATCCGTATTGGAATAATGCTTCTGGAAAAACAGTGTCTGCCACTGACGCACCATACCGAGTACATGATTATTCATAATAACAATCACAACCGGAAGATTTTCTGCTGAAACCGTTGCCAGTTCGTTCAGATTCATACCAAAGCTGCCGTCACCAGTGAACAATACTGTTCTTTTTCCAGTTGCCTTGGCCGCACCAATGGCCGCACCCAAGCCGAAGCCCATTGTGCCGAGTCCGCCGCTGGAAATAAAGGTTCTGGGATTCTGGAACGGATAATACTGGGCTACCCACATCTGATGCTGGCCGACATCTGTTACAATCGGTGTATCTGCCTGCGTATGCTTTGCAGTTTCCTGAATCAGTGCATAAGGTGTGATTCTGTCCTTAGCCGTGACTTTCTCAAACTGTGTCTGTTCTTCTGCCTTGAGTTCGGCAATTCTTGCCATCCATTCAGGATGTTTTATCTCATCAAGCAGAGAAATCAGTCTCTGGAGGGCATCTTTGACATCGCATTCAATACCCAGCTCAACACTGACATTCTTGTTAAGCTCTGCACCGTCAGCATCAATATGAATAATTTTAGCTTTTCTGGCATATTTTGCGACATTTCCGGTAGCACGGTCACTGAATCTTGCACCGATGGCGATAATCAAATCGGCCTCATCCTGTGCTACACTGGAAGCATAATGTCCGTGCATTCCCTCCATACCCAGATAACGGGGGTGGTCTACAGGCACTGCGGAAAGCCCCATCATAGTACAGCCGACTGGTGCATCAATCAAAGTGGCAAGTGTGATAATTTCTGTTGAAATATCTGCGGAGACTGCACCGCCGCCGAAATAAACATACGGCTTCTTTGCTTCTGAAATCATCTGGGCAGCTCTGGAAAGCTTATCACCCTTGGCTTTTTTAGGCATTTTCTTCTCTGCAACAGGACAGGCCATATAAGGATATGTTGCCACCTGTACATCTTTGGGAATATCAATCAGTACCGGACCGGGTCTGCCGGATTTTGCAATCACAAACGCTTCTCTGATGGTATCAGCAAGCTTGTCAATGCTCTTGACCAAGAAATTATGTTTTGTGATAGGCAGGGTCACTCCTGTAATATCCACTTCCTGAAAGCTGTCTTTGCCGATTAAAGAATTCGGCACATTTCCGGTAATAGCGACCATCGGAACAGAATCCAGATAAGCTGTAGCAATACCGGTTACCAGATTTGTTGCACCAGGGCCGGAAGTTGCGATAACAACACCGACTTCTCCGGAAGCTCTGGCATAGCCGTCAGCAGCATGAGCAGCACCCTGTTCATGAGCAGTTAAAATATGCTGAATCCTGTCGCTTCTTGTATATAATGCATCATAGAGATTAATTACCTGACCGCCGGGGTAACCGAATACGGTTTTACATCCCTGTTCAATCAGAGTTTCAACGACAATTTCTGCACCTGTTAAAATCATGATTTCAATCCTTTCTTTTGATTTTAAAATAAATTTTAAAAAACAGTTCTTGTCTTTTATTATAGCACTTTCAGAAAGCCAAATCAAGAGAATATTTTAATTTTGACATTCTGCACAAGTTTCAACGGCTGTATTTGTTGAAAAAAATCCGGCAGATTAGAATTTCTTACCGGAACTGATAATTGCTGACAGAATTTCCCCCCGTCTGTCCGTCAGCAGTAATGTATCTCTGAAAAAATAAAAAATTCAGGATACTGTCTGTCAATAACAGCATCCTGCCATAATATCAATACTCTGTATGCGTGCTGAGATACCATTTCAGCCACGCAAACGTAAAATCTTCCCCCTTAATCACAAGCATTTTTAGTAAAATCTCCAGAAATCTGGAAGTTTCCGGATGAATTTTTCTTCTTGGCTTTCCTCTGAGAAAATATCGCAGAGGTTCATATTCTGTATACTTCTCCCCGTTATAAATCTTACTTGCGGCCACACGGTCACAGAACATCTCTGCCACATACCGCAGCGGCATTTTGACCGGTTCAAGCTGTTTTGTCTCTGGCGAATAATCCGTCCAGTACTCAAAATGATGCTTATTCCGGCCTTTATGGTGCATCCATGCTTCAGAATAGCCCTTCTCTGTACGTTCCTGTTCATTGGGACTTCTTGTGCCCTGATAATATTTCACACTGGGAACAAATTCCGTCAGCGAATATTTCGACAAATCATGCACAAATCCCTGAAACGGAATCCCTGCACGGATACAGTTACACAGCACAGCCTGCCGGTGTTTCCGGACTGTCCGCAGATGGCCGCAAAGATTTTTCAGCATGTGTTATTCTCCTCTTTTCTCTTTCTCTCTGTGATATGCTGTCGATGAACGCTCTACAGAAATAATGCTCCGCACTTTTTCCAGCCGCTGCAAAATCCCTGTCAGCTGATTTTTATTTATCACCTGCAAACTGATGACAAGCAGAATTTTGTTGCCTCTGACTTTATGCGACTGTGGCACTTCCATAGAAATGCCGGCTTCTTTCATGATAGCAGAAATATCAAACATCAGGCCGACTCTGTCATAAGCCAGAATATCCAAATCTGTCCGCATCTTTTCAGAATTATTTCCCGTCCACTGTACCGCAAGCCAGCGTTCCAGTTCTTCCGGCTGATTCCGTCCCAGCACAGCCCGATAATTAATGCAGTCTGTTCTGTGAATGGAAAGCCCGTGTCCTCTTGTGACAAAACCGACAATCTCATCTCCGTACAAGGGATTACAGCATTTTGCAAGCTTATGCTCGCAGTCACGGATTTCATCTAAAATAATCTGACTGGTAGTGGTTCTCTCCACAGGCCGAATCAGCGGTTCTTCTTTCGTACTTTCTTCTTCCTGACAATAAAGCTTCAGATAGCGTTCCTTGAGTCTTGGCATTAACTTATTCAGGCTGACACCGCCATAGCCGATAGAAGCATAAAAATCTTCCAGCGTATTGCAGTTATGCCGTTTCATATCAAACGAGAAAAAATTATCCATTTCTTCTTCTGGTATCCGGATACGGCTCTTGCGGAATTCCTTTTCCAGCATTGTTTTTCCGGCAATAATATTATCCTGCCGGTTTTCTTTTTTGAACCATGCACGGATTTTTGCCTTTGCCTCAGAAGTTTTTGCAATATTCATCCATGCCCTGTTAGGCCCTTTGCTGGCATCCTTGCTTGTGACAATCTCGCAGACATCTCCTGTACGCAGTTTGTAATCCAGCGGCACCATTCTGCCTTCTACTCTTGCAAAAATCATTTTATGGCCGATTTCCGTATGAATTTTATAGGCAAAATCAATCGGGGTGGCTTCCAGCGGCAGTGTAATGGCATCTCCCTTTGGGGTCATGACCATAATATTATCCGGCGACAAATCTATTTTCAGTGTTGTCAGAATTTCGTCAGGGTCATCGGAAGTTTTCTGTGCTTCTAAGATTTTCCGCACCCATGCCAGCTGTTCTTCCATATTATCTTTTTCGACACCCTGTTTATATTTCCAGTGGGCAGCAATGCCGTATTCTGCGGTTTTATGCATTTCTCTGGTACGAATCTGGACTTCAAACGGAATCCCCTCACGGCCTAACACAGTTGTATGCAGAGACTGGTAACCATTTTCTTTTGGTCTGGCAATCCAGTCTTTAATTCTCTCCATCAATGGTTTATAAATCTGGTGAATCACCCCCAGAACCATATAGCATTCCGGTACAGTATCCACAATCACACGCACTGCATATTTATCATAAATCTGGTCAAAATTCCTGTGTTCTTTATAAAGCTTCTTATACATTCCGTAAATGCTTTTGGGGCGACCCTGAATTTCCGGTGCCTGCTGGAGCGGAGCAGCTTTCAGTGCTTCTGCAATCCGGCTTTTTATTGCTTCAATAAACTGCTGCCGTTCTTCTCTGGTATTATCAAACTGCTTGATAATTTCCGAATAGCCGAACGGGTCAAGATAATACAGCGAGAGGGTTTCCAGTTCTTCCTGAATCTGTTTCATACCAAGCCGGCCTGCAATCGGGGCATAGACATTCATAGTTTCATAAGCTGTCTGCTGCTGTTTATGCTCCGGCCGGAACTGGAGTGTTCTCATATTATGCATTCTGTCGCAGAGTTTGATAATCATCACACGGACATCTTTATCCATTGCCAGCAGCATTTTTAAAATATTTTCTGCTTTTTTCTGGTCTTGTTTAAATACCGGAATCTGTGTCAGTTTTGTGACACCGTCCACAAGTGCGGCCACACTTTTGCCGAACAGTTCCCGAAGCTGTTCATCTGTCACAGGGGTATCTTCCACGACATCATGCAGCAGTGCCGCACAGATGGTATCTGTATCCATGCCCAAATCCAGCAGCAAATCTGCCACAGCAAGCGGATGAATAATATATGGCTGTTTGGAAGAACGGAACTGTCCCTCATGGGCTTTGGCGGCGAAATGATAAGCAGAAATAATTTTACTGTTATCATACTGCTTATCGCTTGTAAGAATCTTTTCCATTATCATTTCAAATGTCACAACTCTGTCCTCAGTCATAATAAAATACCTCCTTTGTTATGCGATATCTGCAAGATGTTTTAATTCTTTCAAAACAGCAGAATCTTCAAGATTAATTTTTTCCCTGACAGGCAGACGGTAAATTTCCCCTGTCCGGAAATTTCTTGCCATCAGACCGGTTTCTGTAAACACATCCAGAGCAATCAGCAGTTTGCAGTAATTTATCCCTTTCTGCATCATGGGAGCGGCAAGCTTTTCTGCTGTAACAGGCTTTTCTGTCACAGCCTGATATATTGCTTCAAACTCTTTTCTTACAGGAATCATATTCTGATAATAGTTTTTCGGCAGTTCCTCTCCACGGCGATATTTTTCATATATCCGCACACCGTTGAGCATTTTCATCTGCGGCATACCAGCCGGCCGGATATCCTGTACATACATTGTAACAGAGACACGCTGCTGATATGTATTCACATTCAGCCTGACGAGCATATGGCAGAAATCTCCTGCTGCAACACCGGTCTGTTCCGGTGTCTTTCCGAAATACATCGCTGTGTATGTCTCACCCTGCATTCTTACTGTCAGGCGTGTATGTGTCCCGCCGGAAGTTGGCCGAATGTCCTGAATATATACATTCTCTGCCAGAAATACCGGCTCCGGATTCTCTGCCCCGAACGGTGCAAGAACGTCAAGGCTTTGCACCGCTTCCGGAAACATAAATTCCGGCCGGAGAGAACAGACCGCCCGTATCTCCATAAACGGCATATCCGGATGATTTTCTTTTGCATATGCCTGCAAAAGCCGCCGGAATTCCGGAATATTTTCTTCTTTGAGCGTAAAGCCTCCGGCTGCCGGATGACCGCCGAATTTTTCCAGCACATCTCCGCAGGCTGTCAAGGCTTTGAATACATGAAACTCTCCGAAACTTCTTGCCGAACCGTGCCCCATGCCGTCTTCACCGATACTTATCATAAAACAGGGCTTTCCGTACTGTTCTTCCAGACGGGCTGCCACAATTCCTGTCACACCGGAATGCCATCCCTTTCCGGCAAATATCAGCACTCTTTCCAGAAGCAGTTCCGGCTGTGCATCTATCAGCTTTCCGATTTCTTCCAGAATTTCTGCTTCACGCTCTTTCCGGCGGGTATTGACAGCATTCAGTTCCTGTGCAAGCATCATTGCTTTTTCGGGGTCTTCTTCCAGCATCAGGTCTACCGCAAGGCGGGGGGATTTCAGACGACCTGCCGCATTAATCCGTGGGGCAAGTGTAAAGGCGACACTTATCGCTGTCAGGGGTTTTCCTGTCATACCGCTGACTTCACGCAGTGCCCGCAGGCCAGCACGTTCTGTATTTTCAATATATTCCAGTCCTCTCTGGACTAAAAACCTGTTTTCACCGGTCAGGGGCACAACATCTGCAATTGTTGCCAGAGCCGCCAAATCACCGAACTGTTCCATTGCCATCAGCGTATCACCGTCATTCATTTCTGCAACCAGCAGCATGGCAATTCCTGCACCGCAGTAATACCGGTACGGCGAATAATTATCACTTCTGTGAGCATCCACAATTGCCAGAGCTTCCGGCAGTTCTTCTCCGGCCTGATGATGGTCTGTAATAATCAGTTCCATTCCCAGCTCTTTTATCAGTTTTGCTTCTTCAATTGCAGAAATCCCATTATCTACAGTAACAATCATCTGTACGCCGTCTTCCTTCATTTCCCGAACGGCTTGCAGATTCAGTCCATATCCCTCACTGCGTTCTGGAATTCTCCAAGTCACGTCAGCACCAGTTTCCAGCAGATAAGAATACAAAATAGTAGTAGACATCACCCCGTCGCAGTCATAATCTCCATAGATACAGATACGTTTGCCGGCATCTACCGCTGCATTTATCAGTTCAGCAGCCTCTTTCATATCACAAATCTGCGATGGCTGACTCAGTTCCTGACAGCCCATGAAAGCGGCTGCCTCTGAAAGATGCAAGTGCCCCTGTGACACGAGTACCGTACAACACAGCAGCGACAAATCAGACCCCGCCTGCATTGCTTCGACAAGTGCGGCATCTGGGCGGCCGATATTCCATTTTTTCATAAAACTCCCCCTGTAGCAAGAAATTTATTCTTTATTATAACACTTTTTGTCATAAAATGCAAGGCTTTCCGGATATATTTTTTTATTTTTCAAAATTTTCAGAAAACTCTTGACAAGCGTTGAAAAATATGTTATAATAGAAAGCGTTGGAGAGATGTCCGAGCGGTTTAAGGAGCTAGTCTTGAAAACTAGTGATGCCTCATAAGCACCGTGGGTTCGAATCCCACTCTCTCCGTTTTTGAAGAATCCCTGAGTTATGTGAAAATGCGTAATTCAGGGATTTTTGATTTTATCTGTATAGAATATCTTCTGTTTGATTCGCATTTTTTCTATCTGATTCCGGAATTAGTTCACATGCTGTTTCACACAGATTTGTGTCTGAAAAAACAGCAGTCCCTGCCCGAATGATAAGGCAGGGACATTTTGCTGTGTAGAGCATTAAAATAATAGTATCTGATTTTACCAGACCCAGATAGATTATAGCATATCAGAACGATTCTGTCAAGTGATTTTTCAGAATTTACCCGACAATCATCCAGTCATCAGCGAGCATGTCCGCCTGAGAAGCGAGCCAGCCGAGCTGCACACCAGAAGTGCCGACAAAGGCGACAGCTTTATTTCCGATTGCATCGTGCTCCGCATTGATAATTTCGCCGTCAGTGGTTCTGTAGCTGATACAGTCTGCAAGCTGTATATACTGACTTTTGCCGTCATAGCCTTTCAGATATCGGAACGTCCGGCCGTCCTGTGTAAGTTTTTCGGCATCTGTGACAACTTCTGCATCGTAAATTCTGGCGGTCTGATTGTCGGCAGTCGGATTATGG
>CADBOP010000057.1 GCA_902796255.1 uncultured Ruminococcus sp. | reverse complement strand
TTTTTGGAAAAATCAATACAAAATTTGTATTCAGGTATTGAAAAAGTATAGAGTTTTATGTTATAATAAAGAAGTATGCGGAACAGGAGGGATATGTTTGAGAATTTTAGGCATTGACCCCGGCTATGCAATTGTCGGATTCGGTGTAGTGGAATATGCCGGAGCAGAGTTCAGACCTGTGCAGTATGGTGCAATTCTGACGGAGGCTCACACACCTTTTACCCAGCGGCTGTGTAATATCGATATGGATATTCAACAGATTTTACAGACCTATCAGCCGGACTGCATGGCTGTGGAAAAATTATATTTCACAACAAATCAGAAAACAGCAATTGATGTCGCTCAGGCCAGAGGCATTCTGATTCTTGCCGCAGCTAAAAAAAAGATACCTGTATTCGAGTATACACCATTACAGGTCAAAACCGCAGTGGTCGGCTATGGCAAGGCAGAAAAAAAACAAGTCATGAATATGACTAAAAATATCCTGAAACTTGCACAGATTCCCAAGCCTGATGATGCAGCAGATGCCCTTGCAATCGCTATCTGTCACGGACATTTTTGTCGTGGCAGAAAATAAAATATTTTATAAAAGGATTGATTTTTATTATGTATATTTTATCGCAGGATAAAAAAGTATTAATTTGCTTTGACGGAGCAGATGCCTTTCAGATGCTGAATGTTACCAGAAATTTCGGCGGAAAAGACAAATATGCCATTGTAGCCAGCGGTACGCAGGTAATGGGTATGTATCCGGAAGAAAAAAACGCTGTTGATGAACTCTCTAAAATTCTGGAAGCTCTCGAAGAAAGCAAAAAAACTTATACTATGCATTAAATTTACCGGAGTGTTATTATGATTTACAGCTTACATGGAATCTTAATCGAAAAAGACCTGAATTTAGCCGTTATCGAATGTGGTGGTGTCGGTTATGCCTGCCGGATAACAAATGCGACTCTCTCTGCACTCGGTGAAATCGGCAACGAAGTCAAGGTCTATACACATATGAGTGTCAGAGAAGATGCCGTTGAATTATTCGGCTTTTCTGACAAGAACGAACTGAAATGCTTTCAGATGCTGATTACCGTATCAGGTGTCGGCCCGAAAGCCGCTTTGTCTATTTTATCAGATTTGACTCCTAATAAATTTGCCTTGCTGGTTGCTTCCGGTGACAGTGCCGCTCTCACAAAAGTCAAAGGCATCGGCAAAAAATCCGCCGAAAGAATTATTCTCGACTTGAAAGACAAATTATTGAAATCCAATCCGGTATTGCAGGAATCACCTGTACAGAGCGTTTCTGCCGGAACAGATAATTTCTCTGAAGCTTTAGCCGCCCTGGCTGTACTTGGTTACAGGCAGGAAGAAATTATGCCTGTCCTCGCCGGACTGGAGGAATCCCTTCCGGCAGAAGAACTGATTCGGCTGACCCTCCGTGAAATGGGCAGAAAAAGAAAATAACTGGGGGTGAACTTATGAACTTGGATGAATTGCTGAAAAATGCCATCAACGACCCTTCCCGAAGAAGTGTGTTTTTACAGACCCTTATCCGGAGTGATGTTTTTGTCATCTGCCGCCATGCTGCTGCTTATAGTGCCAGTCCGCAGGATGTCCGCATGGAACTGGTAACCGTCCGGAATCCTGAGGGTAAAATTTTTATTCCGTTTTTTACCAGTCATAAAGAACTGCAAAGATTTGTCCGCCGTTATACAGAATGCTATCAAATCAACTGTCTGCGTTTTTTCAGCCTCGTGCAGAATATGTCCGCTGTGCTGAATCCTAATTCTTATGGAAAAGAATTTAGTTCTCCGGAAATCAAGGCAGTCCTGAATATTGCCAAAAATCTGCATATCAAAGCAATCTCCTATAACGAATTTGAAACACTCAGCTACAGAGAACCCGTCCGAAGTTTAGTGCATATCACAAAACCAGCTTCTAAATTTTTCAGTACACATCCCAATGTGGACAGGGCTTTTATTGTCGAAATGCAGAAAGGAAATGAAAAATCGCAGCTTCTGATTGTTGTCGATATGCTCGGAAATACCAGAAAATTATTCGTAGATTTGGCAAGATATCTCGCCAAAAGCAGCGATAATGAAAATTATCACTTGTATTTTCTGAGCTATGAACAGCCGCTTGCCAAAAAAGCAGTGATGAATCTTACACCGTTTTATGTCAGAAATACAAAACGCTATTTTCAGCGATAAGTATACAGGAGGGACTTTTTTATGATAGAAACAGGGGATTTCAGTTTTGATAACAGATTAGTTTCCGCTGAGGAAACAGAAGAAGATTCCGGTCTGGAGCGTGGCCTCCGGCCGCTGTCGCTGTCGGAATATATCGGACAGGATAAAGTAAAAGAAAATATGGCCATCTACATCGAAGCCGCTAAACGCCGTGAAAGTGCTCTGGACCATGTACTGCTGTACGGGCCGCCCGGACTCGGCAAAACAACGCTTTCAGCAATTATTGCCCGTGAAATGGGAGTCAATCTCAGAATTACTACCGGTCCGGCTATCGAACGCCCCGGAGATTTGGCCGCTATCCTCACAAATCTTTCTTCCGGCGATGTCCTGTTTATTGACGAAATTCACAGACTGAACCGCTCTGTAGAAGAAATTCTCTATCCGGCTCTGGAAGACCACGCTATTGATATTATTGTCGGAAAAGGCCCTTCGGCTCGTTCTTTAAGAGTCGATTTGCCGGAATTTACCCTTGTCGGTGCAACTACCAGAGCCGGCCAGCTTTCTGCTCCTCTGCGTGACCGCTTCGGTATTGTGCAGCGGCTGGAACTTTATACCCCTGAACAGTTAACAGATATTATCCGCCGGAGTGCCCAGATTCTGGAAATTCCCTGTACAACAGACGGAGCAATGGAACTGGCAAAGCGTTCCAGAGGTACACCACGTATTGCCAACAGGTTATTAAAGCGTGTACGGGATTTTGCCGATGTCCTCGGCAGCGGTGAAATTACACAGGAAATAGCCAATCAGGCTCTGAACAGACTTGAAATTGATAATCTTGGTCTGGACAGCAATGACCGCAGAATGCTGGATATGATTATCAAAGGCTACGGCGGCGGGCCTGTTGGTCTGGAAACCCTTGCTTCTGCACTCGGAGAAGAAGCCGTCACACTTGAAGATGTCTGTGAACCTTTCCTGATGCAGCTGGGCTTTCTTTCCAGAACCCCCAGAGGCCGCTGTGCGACACAGCTGGCTTATCAGCATTTAGGGTATCCGATACAGGGCATTTCTGCACCGGATAACGGACAGCTAACATTAGAAGATACAGAATAAGGAGAGAAAAAAATTTGAGAGCAGCAGAAAATTGGAAATCTTATCGGATTTTAGATACATCCGATGGCGAGAAATTAGAAATCTGGAACGGTGTCACGCTTATTCGTCCCGACCCGCAGGTCATCTGGAAAACAAAAAAAGACCCGAAACTCTG
>CADBOP010000056.1 GCA_902796255.1 uncultured Ruminococcus sp. | reverse complement strand
ATACGGATTTAAGTTGACGTATGATTAACACTCGTTTTGTTGTCTCCTTTCTTTTGTTCTACACAAAAACTTTTGATTTGATTTGTATTTTATCTTCCGGCAGGGCAGGTTTGCTCTGCCATTTTTCTTTTTTCACGGGAAATGTCATATTGTTTCCGGAAATCCGTCTTATGGGATAAAGGGGGGATGCTCTGTATGGAGGATATGCAGATTATCGAGCTTTATTTTGCAAGAAATCAGGATGCTGTCAAAGAAACAGAAAAAGAATATGGGATGTATTGTTTTAGGATTGCAGATAATATTTTGCATAATCAGCAGGACGCTGAAGAATGTGTCAGTGATACATGGCTTCGGGCATGGCATTCGATACCGCCGAACCGTCCGGCCAGATTGAAATTGTTTCTGGGGAAAATTACCAGAAATTTGGCATTTGATAAATATCGGCAGGAAACGGCAGACAAGAGAGGCGGCGGAGAATTTGAAGCGGTTCTGGATGAACTGGGGGAATGCATTGCCGGTTCAGAAGATGTGGAACAGGCGTTTGATGCCAAAGCACTCCGCCAGAGTCTGAATCAGTTTCTGAAA
Source organism: uncultured Ruminococcus sp. (assembly GCA_902796255.1). Lineage (GTDB taxonomy): Bacteria > Bacillota > Clostridia > Oscillospirales > Ruminococcaceae > UBA3855. The sequence continues at coordinate 1,810 of CADBOP010000056.1, read as the reverse complement.
GGGCTTCGTCCAAGAGACAGGCAGATTTTTTTAAAACGGTATTTCTATGCACAGAATGTTAAAGAGATAGCAAAGGAACACCAGCTGACAGCAAATCATTGTACTGTGATTCTGAAACGAATCCGGAAGAAATTACAGGTATACTTGGAACAGGAGGGCTATTTATGAAAAAAGAAGATTTATTTCAGGTACTTGGTGAAGTAGAAGAATCTTTCTTAGATGAAAATGTCACAGAAATAAAATTTATATCCGGTTGGATAACAGCTGTTGTCAGTATAGCCGCTTGTATTGCTGTAAGTGCCGGACTGATTTATCTGATTCCGAAACCTGCGGAAAATCTCCGGAATCCAGCAGAACCGGTTCAGACAGTACTACAGGCAGAAACTTCTGTACAGACTGTTACAGAAACTGTTTCCGGCCAGATACCTCTGATTAATACAGAGGCTGTGCCTGTCAGTCCGTCTTATGAGATTTATATCAGCACACTCGGAGAGAATGCCGAAATTAACAGAACTGCACCGGAAACTATTTTAGATACAATTCCGTATCCGGAAATAGAAATCAGTATTGATGAGGAAAATGGCCATGTTTCTATGATAACATTGATTGATTCCAATTCTCTGCCCCATGTGGGAGTTCTCACAAAGACAGAATCTGGTTATGCCTGTCAGATAAGCGGTGAGAATTTCACACTGGAACGCATTGATGAAAATACGCTCATCATGCATGAGGAAAACCGCCCATGGGATAACAGAACGCTGAAACGCTGTGCAGAAGCGGTTCAGCCGTTTGCCGAAATTCAGACAGAAGATGTAAAATCTGTTTCTATTTATGATACACCTCAAAAAACAACTGTACTCAGCAGTGAAGCGGTTTCCGAATTTATGGATATTCTCAGAAATATCAAGATTTATTGCAAATCTCTGGCACATGAAACGGGAACTTGTGGAATGACTGTTATCAGATTACAAGACGATATTGTTTACAAAATTTCTCCAACACAGAGTTTTCTGTTAATTGACGGAATGGTCTATCATGCAGATGAAGCAAGCCGGAAAGCCCTTGCCGAACTCTATGAAACGTATCATCAGACCGAAGCAAGTGAAACCGCCGTTCCGGAAACGACAGCTTTCAGTACTGAAACAACAGCTAATCCCGCCAATGATATGGCGGTTCATCTGCCTTATGTGACAACCGAAGGCGAAACCGTTCCTGTTCCGGCAGTTCTGCCGAATTTTGAAACGGAAAGACCTCCGCAGGAGATAATAACACGGTATTCTGAAACTGTCCCCGAAACGACAACAACAGAAACCATCACGGAAACAATACCGGAATCTCCGCAGATACCGGATTATATCCAGATGGAAGTCATGGAAGAAGCCGGTGTATTATATTCCGTCACACCGGCAGAGTTTGAACCTGCGTATGCAACCCAAGGTATTTTCTTTATAGGCGATATTGCAGAACAGCTGCCTGAATACTATCCGGATAAAAAATACTGTCTTGCAATAGAGGTTCATTCTGCTCATGAAGAAATTTCGTCAGAAGAAGCCGAAGCAGAATCGTTAAGTGATGAACAGGTACTTGATGATTTAGGCATACAGGTACTCGGCAGACGGCCGTCTGATAATGTCATGATTGCCATTGTCACTGCCGAACAGATAGAACAAATGCGTGAACAGAAAGAATGGGGCTTTACAGTGGCTTTCAGTGAAAATATAAATTTTGAACAGTAAAAATAGAAATATAAAAAATACTCTCTTTTGTCTGACAAAAGAGAGTATTTTTTGAAATTTTTTTATTATGGTTT
>CADBOP010000055.1 GCA_902796255.1 uncultured Ruminococcus sp. | reverse complement strand
GCTGGTATCACACTTAACAGAAAAATGCTCTCTGAAATTGCAATCCATGATGCTGAGGGCTTCGCAGCTATCGTTGCACAGGCAAAGGCTGCTCTTTGATGATGTAAGAAACCATCTCAACACGCTCTTGACACAGTAAGAGCGTGTTTTGTTATATTGCCGGAATCCGGCAGAAAGCAGGATGATGTTTATGCAGAAAATCACAGAAGTCACATCAAGAGAAAATCCGGCTGTCAGGCATTATATTCGTCTGAGAGACAAGAAAAAGGCAAGACAGGCTGAAAATTTATTTGTTGCTGAAGGTGTGAGAATCGTTCGTGATGCGTTACAGTATCCGTATCTTGTACAGCAGATTTTTCTGACAGAATCTGTGTTTGAAAAATATATTGCAGAAATTCCGGAAGAAGTTGCACAGATATTCCGGATTCCGGACAGTATCGGGAAACTGCTGAGCGATACGGAACATACACAGGGGATGTTCGCTGTCTGCCGGATGCCGGAGTCTAAAACTGATATTTCTCCGGAGGGAAGATATTTAGTACTCTGCCAGCTTCAGGACCCCGGCAATATAGGGATGATTCTCCGGACATGTGATGCTCTTGGTACAGATGCGGTTTTATGCTCACAATGCTGTGATTTGTATAGCCCGAAAGTGATTCGGGCAACAATGGGCTCTGTATTTCGGGTATCTGTTCTGGAAATACCAAATCTGGAAGAACTGCTTGCATTTCTGAATCAGAAGAAAATCTGTTCTTATGCCTCTGTTCCGTCAGAACATGCACTGTCTCTGACGGACTGTCATTTTTCTGACGGATGTGCTGTCTGGATTGGCAACGAAGGAAACGGCCTGCCGGAATATATCATTTCTGCCTGTCATCATGCCATCACAATTCCCATGAAAGGCGGAGCAGAATCGCTCAATGCTGCTATGGCGGCAGGGATTCTTGTATGGGAAATGATGAAAGCAGATTAAAAATTACGGGGTGATTTGTCATGCAGGAAGAAAATCTTATCTATTGGCTATGGCTCGTTATGGTAATGGGAATTGCTGACAGCGGCACTGTCCCGCTGCTGAAAACATATCCGGATATTGTAAAATTATATTATCTGATACAGGAACAGGAATGTACATTTTTAAGTCCGAGCCAGAAAAAACGGGCAGCCCAGATTCCTGTCCAGAGAGCACAGGAAATTCTGACAGAATGCACACAAAAACAGATTAGCCTTATGACATATGATAACGAATATTATCCGCAAAAACTGAAAAATATTTATAATCCTCCGGCTTTGCTGTTTTATCGTGGCAATCCTGCATTTTTGAAAAGTGAAAAAATCCTGACTGCTGTAGGGACTCGTCACCCTTCAGAATACAGCGTCCGGACTGTACAGAAACTTTATGCAGAGCTTGTCCGTAAAGGCTGTACACTGACAAGCGGTTTTGCTGTCGGGCTTGATACAGAAGCCAATCTTGCTGCTGTAAAAGTCGAAGCCCCTACTATCGCTGTGCTCGGCTGCGGCCTTGACTGTAATTATCCCAAAGGCAGCCAGCCTTTAAAAGAAAAAATTGCAGAAACTGGTCTGCTTCTGACAGAATATTTTCCCGGAACACCCCCGTATGGCAGAAATTTTCCTGTCAGAAACAGAATCCTTGCCGGAATCAGTGATGCGGTACTTGTCACAGAAGCCGGCCTGAACAGCGGTTGCATGATTACTGCCAACCTTGCCTGTGAACAGGGCAAGACAGTATTCTGTATTCCTCCGAATGATATTTTCTCATCCCGTTATGCCGGACAGATTAAATTGCTTCGTGAAGGTGCTTCTGCTGCTTTCAGTGCAGAAGATATTATAGAAGAACTGGATTCTGATAAGAAGAAAACAAATTCAGACGAAAAAAATATAAATCCCCACCCTCAGCAACCCCCATCTGTGCCGACTTCTGCCCCTGAAACAGAAGTCCAGCCTGTTGTTTCTGAAAAAATGATTACAACAGATGCGTTTGCTTCCCTTATGCCGGAAGAGCAAAAAATTATGGAAGCCCTGAAAGACAGTGAAAAAAATATCAATATGCTTTGCTGTCTTACCGGAATGAAATTTGAAACAGTTTCCATGCATCTGATTGAACTTGAAATGATGGGCTATCTCACCAGCAGCGGCAATGATTTTTATAAAATCTCTGAAAGCTATCATTGAGTTGTTATAACCAGAGCAAGCTGCACATGAAAGGAGTGTACGCCGGTTATCCGGCAAAACTATGTCGAATTTAGTGATTGTGGAATCTCCGGCAAAAGCCAAGACCATTCAAAAATATCTTGGTGCCGGCTATGAAGTCGTTGCCTCAATGGGGCATGTGCGTGACCTTCCGAAGTCAAAACTGGGTGTAGATGTAGATAATGGCTTTACACCACAGTATCTGGATATGAAAGGCAAGGAAGATGTAATTAAAGACCTCAAAAAAAGAGCCAAAAAAAGCGATTATATCTATCTTGCAACTGACCCTGACCGTGAAGGCGAAGCAATTTCATGGCATCTTGCACAAATGCTCGGTCTTGATTTAAATGCCAATAACCGTGTTGCATTCAATGAAATTACCCAGACAGGCGTACAGACGGGTATGGCCAATCCGCATAAAATAGATTTGGATTTGGTCAATGCACAGCAGGCAAGAAGAATTTTAGACAGGCTTGTGGGATATAAACTCAGTCCGTTTCTCTGGAAGAAAGTCAAGCGGGGACTTTCCGCAGGGCGTGTGCAGTCTGTCGCTGTGCGGCTGATTGTTGACAGGGAAAATGAAATTAAAGCCTTCGTTCCGAAAGAATACTGGAGTATTGATGCAAAGTTCAGTGCAGACGGCAGACAGTTTTCAGCAAAGCTTGCTTCTGTAGACGGCAAAAAAATAGAAATTGCAGATAAATTACAAGCAGATGCGTTGTTGGCAAGACTCAGGCCGGCATCTTTTATCGTGAAAAGCATTAAAAAACGTGTCACGAAAAAACAGCCTTCACCGCCTTTTATCACTTCCACATTACAACAGGAAGCTTCCAAAAGATTAGGCTTTCAGTCAAAGCGTACCATGAAAGCGGCTCAGGAACTCTATGAGGGTATCGATGTCAACGGTATGGGGGCTGTCGGGCTGATTACCTATATGCGAACAGACAGTTTAAGAATCTCTGCGGATGCACAGAAAGCCGCTGCGGATTATATCAAACAGACTTACGGTGACAGCTATCTGCCGGATAAGCCCCGTGTTTTCAAGAGCAAGAAAAATGCACAGGATGCCCATGAGGCTATCAGGCCGTCTATGCCTGATGTCACACCGGACAGCATTAAAAACAGCCTGACTTCTGACCAGTATAAATTATATAAATTAATCTGGGAAAGATTTATTGCCAGCCAGATGGCGAATGCCCTGCTGGATACGATTTCTGTCGACATTGATGCAGATAACTGCATTTTCAAAGCATCGGGCTATTCTGTCAAGTTTGACGGCTTTACAGTTCTTTATGAAGAAAAAAATGATACAGAAGAAGAGAACCAGAAAATGCTTCCGCCAATCGCAGAAAACGATATTCTGAAAGTCATCAGTCTGGACGGCAACCAGCATTTCACGCAGCCTCCGGCCAGATTTTCAGAAGCAACACTGATTAAAACCCTCGAAGAAAACGGCATCGGCCGTCCAAGTACCTATGCACCGACAATTACTACTATCTTATCCAGAATGTATGTCGAACGTGAGGGAAAACAGCTCCGTCCGACAGCTCTCGGTGATGTCACCACACAGGTCATGAAAGAACATTTTCAGCATATCGTTGACCCTGATTTTACAGCTAAAATGGAATCTGAACTGGACAGCATCGAGCAGGGCAAGGCCGACTGGGCAAACATGCTGGAAGTATTCTATGAGGATTTTGCAAAGACACTCACAGCAGCCGAAGAAGCTATGGAAGGCAAGCACATGAAAATTCCGGACGAAAAAACAGATATTGTCTGCGAACAGTGCGGAAAGCCTATGGTTATCAAAATAGGCCGTTTCGGGAAATTCTTAGCCTGCACAGGTTATCCGGAATGTACCAATACTAAAAAAATTGTACAGGAAACCAGCGGCATCTGTCCGAGATGCGGCAATAAAATCGTTCTGAAAAAATCCAAGAGAGGCCGGAGCTTTTATGGCTGTTCCGGTTATCCGGACTGTAATTTCATGACATGGAACGTGCCGACAGAAGAACTCTGTCCCCAGTGTAACAGCACATTGTTCCAGAAAGGCGGAAAATCCGGTAAACTCGTATGCGAAAAAGAAGGCTGCGGCTATGAAAGGAATCTGAAATAATGCAGGAATATGCAATTGTCATCGGCGGAGGCCTTGCCGGATGTGAGGCCGCTTGGCAGCTCGCACAGGCAGGAATCCCAGTGCGTTTATATGAAATGAAGCCTGTCCGGTACAGTCCGGCACATCATCAGGAAAATCTTGCAGAACTGGTCTGTTCCAATTCGCTGAAAGCCTCCCGTCTGGCTTCTGCCGGAGGTCTGCTCAAAACAGAGATGGAATGCATGGACAGTCTGCTGGTCAGATGTGCAAAAGCCTGTGCTGTTCCGGCCGGAGGGGCACTGGCTGTGGACAGGAAACAGTTTTCAGAGCTTGTCACACAGGAGATACAGAATCATGAAAAGATTCAGATTATCCGGCAGGAAATTACCGAAATCCCTGAAAAAAATACTGTCATTGCCACAGGCCCGCTGACCTCTGATGCACTCAGCAAGGAGATTGAAACACTCTGCGGAAACCGGCTCAGTTTCTTTGATGCGGCTGCTCCGGTCGTATCCGCAGACAGTCTGGACATGAGTAAAATTTTCTTACAGTCCAGATATGACAGGGGAGAGGCGGATTATCTGAACTGCCCTATGAATCGTGAAGAATATGAACATTTCTGGGAAGAACTGGTAAACGCTGAACAAGCCCCTCTGCATGAACATGATAAAGCGGCTTTCAAAGTCTATGAAGGCTGTATGCCTGTGGAAGTACTTGCAAAGCGTGGTGCAGAAACGCTCCGTTATGGCTGTCTGAAACCGGTGGGGCTTCGTGACCCGAACACCGGAAAGCGGCCGTATGCTGCTGTTCAGCTCCGGAAAGAGAACAGAGAGGCGACTATGTATAATTTAGTCGGCTTTCAGACAAATCTGAAATTTGTCGAACAGAAGAGAGTATTTGGCCTGATTCCCGGACTGGAACATGCAGAATTTTTAAGATACGGTGTCATGCACCGGAATTTTTTCCTGAACAGTCCGGAATTATTGCATCCTGATTATTCTTTGAGAAATCGGGAAACAGTATTCTTTGCCGGACAGATGACCGGTGTGGAAGGCTATATGGAATCGGCTTCGAGCGGTATCATTGCCGGAAAAAGTCTGGCTCGCAAAATGCAGGGGAAATCTGCTTTTATTCTGCCGGAAACAACCATGACAGGGGCACTCGCTGCTTATGTCAGCAAAGGCGGTGCAGCCGATTTTCAGCCGATGGGTGCAAATATGGGGCTTCTTCCACCGCTTGCAGAACTGATAAAAGGCAAACAGGAACGCTATCAGAAAATTGCAGAACAGGCTGTCGGAATACTGACAGAATTTTTACAGAATCTGGAGTAATCAAATTATGAAAATTATTGTTGATGCTTTCGGCGGCGACAATGCCCCGATGGAAGTCCTCAAGGGCTGCAAGCAGGCTCAGGAGGAACTGCATGTAGAAATCGTCCTGACAGGCGATGAAACAAAAATCAAACAGGCCGCCCAGAAAGGAAATGTTGATATCTCCGGTTTTGAAATTATTCATACACCGGAAGTATTTGATATTCATGCCCAGCCGCAGAGTATTATCAAAGAAGGCAGGAATACTTCCCTTGCTGTAGGTTTGCAGGCACTCAAGGACGGGAAAGGAGATGCCTTTGTCAGCGGCGGCAGTACCGGTGGGCTTGTGACAGGTGCTACATTTCTGACAAAACGAATCAAAGGTGTGAAACGTGCGGCACTTGCTCCCATGCTCCCGACAAACAAGGGCAGAAAAATGCTCCTCGATGCAGGGGCGAATATCGAATGCCGGCCGGAGATGCTCGCACAGTTTGCTGTAATGGGTTCGGCTTATATGCAGTATGTCAAAGAAATCCCGAATCCCAGAGTCGCTTTGCTGAATGTCGGTGCAGAAGATACCAAAGGCCGTGAACTGGAACTGGAGACATATCAGTTATTGCAGAAAGCACCTGTGAACTTTTGCGGCAATATTGAAGCAAGAGAGATTCCGTCAGGTGAGATTGATGTTGTTGTCAGTGACGGCTTTTCCGGTAATGTTGCACTGAAGCTCTATGAAGGCATGGGAGCAATGTTCAGAGACAAGCTGAAAAGCTGGTTCAGCGGATTTACTGGAAAATTGGCCGCTTTGCTGATGCTTTCTGATTTGAAAAAATTTCAGGAACAAATGGATTATAAATCCGAAGGCGGTGCGATTCTGTTAGGGATTGCCTATCCTGTTATCAAAGCTCACGGAAGTTCCGATGCAAAAGCATTTTTCAATGCTATCCGGCAGGCCAAAAAATGTGTTGATAAAAATATGATTTCTGAAATTACAAGTTTATTATCTACTATGAAAGAAGGCGAAACAGAATCATGACAGAATCTGTATTTACAGAACTGGAAACAGCAATTGACTATCAGTTTAAAAATAAAGAACTGATTCATGAGGCTCTTTCTCATTCGTCCTATGCAAATGAAAAGAAAAAACAACGGCAGAGCAACGAACGTCTGGAATTTTTAGGCGACAGCGTATTGTCCGTTGTGGTATCGCAGTATCTGTTTGAACATTATCCGGAACTTCCGGAAGGCGAACTGACCAGAATCAGGGCTGCACTCGTCTGTGAAAAGTCTTTGCATAAGTTTGCATTGAAAATTAATCTTGGCAAACATCTGCTGTTAGGCAAGGGGGAAGAACATACAGGCGGACGGGAACGCCCCTCTATTCTGGCCGATGCCTTTGAAGCAGTGATTGCTGCTGTCTATCTTGACGGCGGACTGGAAGCCGCAAGAACACATATTCTGCATTTTATCCCGAAGAATATTCCTGAAAAGCGTTCTATGCTGTTCGGAGATTATAAAACTGCTTTGCAGGAAGTGATTCAGAAAAATCCGGAAGAAAAAATAGATTATCAGTTAATTGAAGAATCCGGTCCGGACCATAATAAGACTTTTGTTGTAGAAGTCTGCCTGAACTCCAATGTGATTGGAAAAGGCATCGGCAAAAGCAAAAAAGAAGCCGAACAGATGGCCGCTCAGGAAGCACTTTCACTTATGGGCTATGAAACATAAGAATATTTCTATTTTTATTCCACATGCCGGATGTCCCTATCAGTGTGCATTCTGTAATCAGAAAGTTATTACAGCACAGGAGAAACTGCCTCATGCGGAAGATGTCAGAAAAATCTGTTCTCAGGCACTGGCAGAAATGAAAGATATTTCTGATACAGAAATTGCCTTTTTCGGAGGAAGTTTTACAGCGATTGCAAGGGACTATATGCTGGAATTACTGGAAGCGGCTCAGGAATTTATCGGAGAAGGAAAGTTTTCCGGTATCCGGATTTCTACAAGACCAGACTGTATCAGCAGAGAAATTCTGGATATTTTAAAAAGCTATCATGTTACGGCAATCGAATTAGGTGCACAGTCTATGAGCAATAGCGTTTTAAAAGCAAACCGCAGAGGACATACGGCAGAACAGGTTGTAAAATCTGCAAATCTGATTCAGCATTATGGCTTTTCACTTGGCTTGCAGGTGATGTTTGGCTTGTACAAAAGTACTTGGACTGATGAACTGGAAACCGGCTGGAAAATTCGGGATTTAAAGCCGGATACTGTCAGAATTTATCCGGTTGTGATTTTAAAAAATACCAAATTAGCAGAATATTATCAGTCCGGCTATTATCAGCTGTTTCCGCTGGAAGAAGTCATTCCTTTTATTGGGCAGCAGATGGAACAGTATCACGAAGCAGGGATTAAAGTTATCAAATGCGGCCTTCATGCAAGCGAATTCGTAGAAAGTGAAATGCTCGGAGGGTATTATCATCCGGCATTCAGGGAGCTGTGCGAAAATCATATTTATCTGCACCAGATAAATTCTTTGATAGTAAAAGCAATGATGCAAAATCAAAAAATTCCGCAAGTCTTTGCAGTGCGTCCTGACTGCATCAGTAAGGCAACCGGTCAGAAAAAGGCAAATTTAAACTGGATTGAACAACATCGCCATGTCAGAATAAAAATTACAGGCGATGAAAATTTAGATTTATATGAAGTCAAATCAGCAGAGGAGTCAGTATGTATTTAAAATCACTGGAATTACAAGGCTTTAAATCCTTTCCGGATAAGATAAGATTAAATTTTGACAAAGGTCTGACCGCTGTCGTAGGGCCGAACGGAAGCGGAAAAAGTAATATCGGCGACTCTGTCCGCTGGGTGCTGGGGGAACAGTCTACCAAAACACTCAGAGGCAGCAAAATGGAAGATGTTATTTTTTCCGGTACGGTCGGCAGAAAACCGATGGGCTTTGCCGCTGTCACGCTTGTGATTGATAATTCTGAAAACCGCCTCGAAGGCTATGGCGAAGAAGTTAGCGTTACCCGAAAATTATACCGTTCCGGTGACAGTGAATACAGAATCAACGGAAAAGCCGTCAGATTAAAAGATATTAACGAGCTTTTCATGGATACCGGACTCGGCAGAGACGGGTATTCTATTATAGGACAAGGCAAAATTGCTGAAATTGTCGGGGCGAAAAGCAACGACAGACGGGAAATTTTTGAAGAAGCTGCCGGTATTTCAAAATTCAGATACCGCAAATCTGAAGCTGAACGCAAACTCTCTCAGACTCAGGAAAAAATGGAGCGTGTACAGGATATTTTTCAGGAACTCGAAAGCCGGCTCTCGCCTCTGAGAATACAGGCACAGAAAGCGGAAAAATATCTGGTTCTTGCCAAAGAAGAAAAACAGCTGGAAGTTTCTGTCTGGATTCAGAATCTCGCTGACTTGCAGCAGAAATTAAAAATTCTGGAAGAAAAATTTATTGTCAGCCGGACAGAATATGAAAATGCTGAACGAAAAATTCAGAAGCAGGAAGAGGAAATTCAGGCTTGTTATCTGAAAATGCAGGAATATTCTGTGGAAGCCGAAGAAGCACATCAGGCTGTAAAAGACCTCAGAGCACAGTCCGCTCAGGCTCAGGCAGATATTGCTGTACTCAGAAATGATATTATTCATCATCAGGAAGCCGTCAAGCTTGCACAAAGCCGTCATGAACAGGATTTGAAAGACCAGTCCGCCCAGCAGGAAAGACTGGAAGAAGCCCAGAAACAAGCGGAAATTATGCAGAAAGACTTTTCAGATACAGAACAGGCTCTTGTACAGGCACAGAAAAAATTTGAAAGCTCTGAAAAAGCGTTTCTGACAGAAGATGAAAGCTCCCGTCAGGCAGATGAAACACTGCACCAGCTTTATCTGGAACGAAGTGAACTACAGTTTACTATTCGCTCAGAAGAAGAAAAAGCAGATGCTATGATTGCAGAAATGCAGAATCTGGAAGAAGCTGTACTCGAAACAGAACAGAACCTGAAACAGACTGAAGAAAAATATCAGTCGGCTCTGTCCTCTATGCAGGAGATACAGAATCAGATAACCAAACAGGAAACAGAAATTTCAAAATTCCGTGAGGAATTAAATCAGGCAAGAGAACAGAAAAATCAGGCGGAAGAACAGTTCCGGCAAATCGGTTTTCAGATGCGTGATAAAAAACAAAGGCACAGAATCCTGACAGATTTGGAAAATCATATGGAAGGTTTCTCCGGCAGTGTCAAAGCTGTTATGAAAGCAGTGCAGAACGGAAATTTAAATTCTGTATTCGGCAGTGTGGCTCAGCTGATTCAGGTAGATAATCAATATGGCATTGCTGTTGAAACAGCTCTCGGAGCAAGTGTACAGCATATTATTGTAGCAGATGAAAACGCAGCCAAAGCCGGCATTCGTTTTCTTCGTGACACCCACGCAGGCCGTGCGACATTTCTGCCTCTGACAACTATCAAAGGCCGGAAACTGAATACACAGGATGTGCAGGAGATTTCCAGATTACAAGGATTTATTGCAGTTGCCAGTGATTTGGTAACTTGTGAAAATCAGTACAGACAGATTGCTGAAAATCTGCTTGGCAGAATTATTATTGCGGATACGATTGACAATGCTGCTGCTATCGCTAAAAAAAGCGGATATAAATTCAGAATCGTAACCACTGACGGACAGGTCATCAATGCAGGCGGTTCGTTCACAGGCGGTTCTGTTCAGAAAACAGGCGGTATGCTTACCAGAAAAACAGAGCTGAATGCACTCCAGAATGAAATTCAGAATCTCGCTCTGCAATGCACACAGGCAGAACAGAAAGCCCGTCAGGCGGCGGATACCTGTATACAGGCAGAGAAAAATTTAGAGTCACAAAGCCGGATTTTTGAACAGCTCCGGCAGAAATTCTTAACAGCTCAGGCCGATGCACAGAAAGAAGCTTTTCCGGTTTCCCAGTATCGCCGGCAGTTACAGAATCAAACAGATAAAATCACAAACCTGAAACAGCAGTCTGCTCAGGCAGATGCTGCACTTGCAGATGCAAAACTGCAATATGCACAGAAATTGCAGGAAATTCAGCAGGCAGAAGAAAATCTCTCCGGCCTGAAAAACAGAAAATCTGCACTGCTTACCGAACGGCAGACATCTTTTGAAGCTTACAGCAATCTGAAAATTAAACTTGCACAGGCAGAAAAAGATAAAGAATCTGCGGAACATGCTTTGCTTCAGATACAGGATATGTTCAGCAGTACAAAAGACAGAGAGAAACAATATCTTTCTGAAATAGAAAATTATCAGAATCAGATAAAAAGCAAAACACTGGAAATCCAGCAGAAAGAAAAATTTTTTTCTGAAACAGAGGCACAGATTGCCTCGGCAGAACAGAATGCAAAATCTGCATCTAAAAATCACGATATGCAAAGTATTCAGGTCAGGAAATTACAGGCCGATTTGAATGCCCTGCATTCAGAAAAAGAAAAATTTTCTGCCGAAGTTTCCCGACTGGCAGAACGGCAGAACAGTATGCAGGCAGACTGCGACCAGATTATTAATAAACTGATTGAAGTCTATGAGCTGACACGCTCGGAAGCACAGGCCTTTGCACAGCCTGTCGAAGATATGACAGAAGCCAGAAAACAGCTCTCTGTTCTGAAACAGAAAATCAGGAGTCTTGGTGCAGTAAACGTGGAGGCTATCGAAGAATACAAAGAAGTTTCCGAACGTCATGCTTTTTATTCCAGAGAAATTACAGATATCAAAAAAGCCAAGCAGGAACTTGAAAAGATAATTCAGGAACTGACAGGCGAAATGTGCCGGATTTTTTCTGAAAATTTTCAGATTATCAATCAGAATTTCAAGGAAATTTTTCAGGATTTGTTCGGCGGCGGCCGTGCGGAACTTTCTCTGACAGAACCGGAAAATGTTCTGACATCCGGTATTGAAATCAATGTTGCACCGCCCGGAAAAGTTATCAAGAATTTGATTTCTCTTTCCGGCGGAGAACAGTCGTTTGTTGCAATTGCAATTTATTTCGCAATTCTGCGGCTGCGGCCTGCACCGTTCTGTATTCTGGACGAGATTGATGCTGCTCTTGATGAAGCCAACGTCCGTAAATATGCCCGTTATCTGAAACATTTTACAGATAATACCCAGTTCGTGCTTGTTACACACAGACGCAGTGCAATGGAAGAAGCCAGT
>CADBOP010000054.1 GCA_902796255.1 uncultured Ruminococcus sp. | reverse complement strand
TTGTCATAGCGATTCTGTTGTTTTCTGCATCAAGAGAATCATCAAAAGCCATCATAGCAGAAAGCCCCTGCGGAATCGTTCTTGTCTGGAGTACACAAACATTCCGGTCAGCAAGGCTGACAGCCTGTTCCGCAGCCATAATAATATTCTTATTATTCGGCAGCACAAAAACATTTTTAGCCGGTGTTGCATGAATGGCACGGAGAATATCTTCCGTAGACGGATTCATAGTCTGACCGCCTCTGACAACACAGTCAGCCCCCATATCCTTGAACATATTTTCAATTCCCTCACCGGCAGCAACAGCAACAAAGCCGAACTGCTTTTCGGGTTCTGCCCTGACATAGGTTTCATCCTGTGCCGCATTATGTGCCTCACGCACACGGCCGGCGTGCTGGATTCTCATGTTTTCAATCTTAGGCTTCGGCTCGTTGATGAACTGACCAAATTCCAGAGCTTTCTGCAATGCTTTTCCGGGGTTGTCCGTATGCACATGGACTTTAATAATTTCTTCATCATCCACTACTACAACGCAGTCGCCGATAGTTTCCAGATAGGCTCTGAGCTTAAACGGGTCAGGACAATCCTTTTTCTTTTCAAGAATAAACTCTGTACAGTAAGTAAATTTAATTTCTTCTTCAAGGTCAACTCTGCCGATAGCAATTGTTTCTGGTTTTCTTGCCACTTCCTGTACAGGCTCAACAGGCTGTTCTCCATGGAACACCGCCAGCATAGCTTCCCAGATAGTCAGCAAGCCCTTACCGCCGGCATCCACAACACCTGCTTTTTTAAGAATAGGCAGCTGTTCCGGTGTATTGGCGAGGGCTTCTGCTGCGGCTTTGCAGATTTCTTCCCAGACAGCAACAGGGTCATTATTTTCCCTTGCGGTCAGCTGGGCTTTTTCCGCCCCCATTCTTGCGACAGTCAGAATAGTACCTTCTGTCGGTTTCATGACAGATTTATAAGCCGCCTGCACACCGATTTCCACAGCGTTTGCAATATCCTGACCAGAGGCCTCTTCCACCTCTGCAAGTCCCTTGGCAAAGCCACGGAATAACAATGACAAAATAACACCGGAATTTCCTCTTGCACCTCTGAGCATAGCAGAAGCAGCCTTTTCAGCGACTTCGCCAATCCGTGTATCATCCGGAAGAACACTTAAAGCCCTGCGGGCAGAAGTCATGGTCATCGACATATTAGTCCCTGTATCTCCGTCCGGAACAGGATACACATTCAGTTCATCAATTTTCTTTCTGTTTTGTTCGATAGTGACAGCCGCACTGCAAACTGCGTCTTTCAAAAGCTTACCGTTCATAAATCATACTCCTTCTGTTAGGGTTCTACAATTTCATCCACATACACACGCACATGTGCCACAGGGATTCTGACAGCATCTTCCACGACAAATTCGACCTTATGCATCAATGCACGGACGACAACAGGAATATTCACGCCATAAATTACACGGACATGAATATCAATTACAAGCTTGTCATTTTTTGCTGTAATAATAATCGGGCTGTTTCTTCTGTCCAGTAATCTGTCAGAAACAGTCACCTGTGCAAAGCCGGCAACACCGAAGCACTGTAACACTGTCTGTTCTGTGAGCTGCCGGAGATAATGGTCTGAAAAAGTAATCCTGCCGATATGATTTTCCATATATAGCATAATAATTCCGCCTTTCATGATTTAATAATCATCAATAAATTTATTATAGCATATCTCTCCGCAAAATACAAGCCTTATTTTAAAAAAAGCCTTTTCTGCTCTGATAAAAACAGAAAAGGCTGACTGCATGTATTTATTTTATTTTATATCACTGAACAAATCTTTCAGCTTATCTTTAAAGCTTTTCTTCTTGGGATAATTTTTATCTTCGAGAGAATCTTCAAAAGCTTTTAATAAATCTTTCTGTTTTTTAGTCAGATTCTTAGGCACTTCGACTTTCAGATTGACATACTGGTCTCCACGGCCTTCTTTTTGCAGCCGCTTGATGCCCCTGCCCTTGAGTCTCTGTTTTGTACCGGACTGTGTCCCCTCCGGAACAGAAAGCTTGACATTCCCGTCAATTGTCGGCACTTCAATCGTATCACCCAATACAGCCTGTGCAAAAGTAATCATAATATCACATTCCACATCAAATTCATTTCTCTTAAAAATAGGATGTGGCCGTACATTTACTTCTACCATCAGATTTCCGGAAGGGCCGCCGTTAATACCGCAGTCACCCTCATTGGGAACACGTATTGTCTGGCCGTTGTCAATACCGGCAGGAATATTCAGCGAGATACGCTTCTGTACACGGACACGCCCCATCCCCTTGCATTTCGAGCAGGGATTTTTAATAATCGTCCCTTTTCCTCCACAAGTCGGACAAGGATTGGTTGTTGACATTGTACCAAGAAATGTCTGCTGTGTCATTCTCACAGTACCGCTGCCATGACAGTTCGGGCAGGTTTCCGGAGAAGAACCGGCCTCTGCACCGCTGCCGTTACAGGAAGTACATTTCTCCTGATGGGCAATATTCAGCTCTTGTGTTTTTCCCTTGCAGGCATCCATAAAGCTGATATTAATACTGGTTGCAATATCTCTGCCACGTCTGGGGGCATTAGCCGAACTGCCGCTGCTGCGGAACGAACTTCCGCCGCCACCGAAAATACCACCGAACACGCTCTCGAAAATATCGCTCATATCGCCATAGCTTCCGGTAAAGCCGCCGAAACCGCCTGCACCACCCATGCCGCCTTCCAGACCGCCGTGGCCGAACTGGTCATATTTCTGACGTTTTTCGGGGTCGGACAGCACAGCATAAGCCTCGTTGATTTCTTTCATCTTTTCTTCGCACTCATCTGCTTTATCCGGATGCAGGTCGGGGTGGTTCTCCCTTGCCATTTTCCGGTAAGCCTTCTTGATTTCGTCTTCAGATGCCCCTTTCTGGATACCCAGAACTTCATAGTAATCACGTTTTTCAGCCATACTCATCCGCCGCCCTCTGCGGCACTCCTTTCAAAAATGGAATCAGAATCCGTTTACGGGGCAGAGAATTTAAATTTCTGCCCCGAACGGTTATTATTTTTTACATCAAATCAGGTTTCTGTGAAATCAGCATCGATAACATCGTCATCATTATTGCCGGCATCAGGCTGTTCAGTGAAATTCTGTGCACCGCCCATATTGGGGTCAAAACCTGCTGCACCTGCACCCGGCTGCTGATAAATCTTAGAGCCGATTTCCATAAGTGCTTTCTGGAGTTCATCCATCTTGGTTTTCATAGCCGCTGTATCATTGGCATCAATAGCACTCTGGAGTTCAGAAGCCTTTGCACGGACAGCACTCTGGTCATCAGCAGAAACTTTATCGCCGAGTTCTTTCAGTGTGCCTTCTGTCTGGAGAATCATATTTTCAGCATTGTTCTTAGTATCGACTTCATCACGGCGTTTCTTGTCTTCTTCCGCATACTGTTCTGCTTCCTTGACAGCTCTGTCAATATCATCCTTGGACATATTAGTAGAAGCTGTAATAGAAATATTCTGTTCCTTGCCGGTACCCTGGTCTTTTGCAGTTACATGCACAATACCGTTTCTGTCGATATCGAAAGTAACTTCAATTCTCGGCACGCCTCTCATAGCCGGAGCGATGCCGTCCAGACGGAATGTGCCGAGCTGCTTGTTATCTCTTGCAAACTGGCGTTCACCCTGAAGGACATTAATATCAACAGCAGGCTGATTATCTGCATAAGTGGAGAATACTTCTGATTTCTTAGTCGGAATCGTTGTATTTCTCGGAATCATAACAGTGCATACACCGCCGGCAGTTTCGATACCCAGAGACAGAGGTGTAACATCAAGAAGCATTAAGCCTTCTTTTACTTCACCGCCGAGCACACCGCCCTGCAAAGCTGCACCCAGTGCAACACATTCATCCGGATTGATACCCTTGAACGGTTCTTTGCCGATAAGCTTCTTAACAGCTTCCTGTACTGCCGGAATTCTGGAAGAACCGCCGACCATCAGGACTTTATCCAGTTCAGAAGCACTCAGACCGCTGTCGGAAAGAGCCTGACGAACCGGTTCCATAGTAGCCTGTACCAAATCAGAAGTCAGTTCATTGAACTTGGCCTGTGTCAGAGTCAGATTCAGATGTTTCGGACCGGAAGCATCTGCAGTAATAAACGGCAGGTTAATATTAGTTGTCGGTGTTGCAGAAAGTTCAATCTTGGCAGCTTCAGCAGCATCTTTCAGTCTCTGCATTACCATTCTGTCCTGAGAAAGGTCAATGCCCTGTTCATTTTTAAATTCAGTTACCATCCAGTCAATAATTCTCTGGTCGAAGTCATCGCCGCCGAGTCTGTTATTGCCGGCTGTAGCGACAACCTGCTGGAAACCTTCGCCCATTTCAATAATAGACACATCGAACGTACCGCCGCCGAGGTCATATACCATAACTTTCTGGTCTTCTTCCTTGTCAATACCATAAGACAAAGCAGCAGCAGTCGGTTCGTTGATAATTCTCTTTACGACCAACCCTGCAATCTGGCCGGCATCCTTGGTTGCCTGACGCTGTGCATCTGTAAAGTAAGCCGGAACAGTGATGACTGCTTCATTGACACTTTCACCCAGATATGCTTCTGCATCTGCTTTCAGCTTCTGGAGAATCATTGCAGAAATTTCCTGCGGTGTATATTTCTTGCCGTCAATATCTACTTTGTAATTAGAACCCATATGACGCTTGATAGAAGAAATTGTCTTGTCAGGGTTAGTAATGGCCTGATTCTTGGCTACTTTACCAACAAGACGTTCGCCTGTCTTGGAGAATGCCACAACAGACGGTGTGGTTCTTGCACCTTCTGCATTTGCGATAACAACAGCATTACCGCCTTCTACTACTGCTACACAGGAGTTTGTTGTACCTAAGTCGATACCGATAATTTTTCCCATAATAAACGCTTCCCTTCGTTTCAATCCACGCTTGATATTTTAACAGAGTGCGAAGTCTAAAAAATTTGCCTGTATGCATTCACTGCATACTGATTAGGGGAAATATCAAATTTCCTCTGTCCCCCTCAACAGTTGTTTCTTATAAGATAAAAACTTTAATTTGCTACAGCAACCATAGCCGGACGGATTAACCGTTCACTGAGCATATAGCCCTTCTGGAATACTTCACAGACCGTATTTTCCGGAAATTCCTCGCTGGCTTCTTCCCGCTTAATTGCCTGATGAACATTCGGGTCAAATGCTTCGCCAAGGGGAATGATAGTTGTCACACCCTGTTTTTCCAGAAGCCCCTGAAGCTGTTCCAGAATCATTTTCATGCCTTTATGATATTCCTCATCGCTGCACGGTGCATCAATTGCTCTCTCAAAATTATCAATCACAGGGAGAAGCAGTTCGATGCATTTGGCAGTCGCATCACCGAACAAGGCAAGTTTTTCTTTTTCTGTTCTGCGGCGGAAGTTCTCATAATCAGCCAGCAAGCGGAGATACCTGTCTTTTTCTGCCTCAAGTTCATCAGAACCCTCAATTTCATCAAGTTCACTTGCAGCATGTTCCAGTTCCTCATTCTGCTCAGGCTGTGTATTTTCTGTTTCGTCCAGAACTTCTTTTTCCTGCTTATCGCTTTCAGTCATGGGACTCACCCCCTTTCTTTATGTGTCCTGTTTCCGGATTCTGTTCAGAATTTTCCGAAATCAGGTCAGTAATCTTTTGTGAAAAATACTCAATATAAGGAATCACTTTGGCGTAATCCAGCCGCATAGGCCCTATCACACCAAGAGAACCAACATTTTTACCGCCCTTGCGGTATTTGGAAACAATCATGCTGGAATTGCCAATCACAAAACTATTGTTATCCTCACGGAACAACACCCTGATACCGCTGAAAGAATCATCCAGCAGTCTGGTCAGTTCATCTTTGTGTTCCATCATTCTGACGATTTCCATTCTGTCCAAATCCTGATAGGAGAACAGATTCTTTTCGCCTTTGAACGTCAGTGCATGCTGCCGCAAGTCTTTGGAAAGTTCATAAACACCCTGCACCAGAGGTGAAATCGCCATCATATAGGCACTCATGGCAGCAGTTAGATTTTCCATCAGTTCGTCAGACAAATCTGAAACGGAAATTCCCTCAAGATTTTCTGACAAATAACCGGCAAACCAGCTGAGCTGTTCGTTCGTCAAATCAAATTCCAGCCGGCAGGCTTTATTTTTAATACTGCCTGCGGAAGTAATCAGCAGAATCATATAGACCCGTTTTCCGGTAGGAATTACTTCCACTTTGGAAATGACAGAAAACTGTGGCGAAAAATCTGAAACCACAGCAGCACACTGTGTCAGTTCAGCCAGAGCTGTCGTTGCATTCTGAATCACGAGTTCTTCTGTCACAGAACCATGTACAGCAAGCATTCTGTCAAGGCGTTGTTTTTCTTCTGCTGAGATGCTTGGCGGCTGCATGAGTCGTTCAATATACAGCCTGTAGCCGCTGATAGTGGGAATCCTGCCTGCGGAAGTGTGGGGCTGTTCCAGATAGCCCAGCTGTTCAAGGGCAGCCATATCATTCCGCACAGTTGCAGCAGAAACATTAATTTCCGGCAGAGCGGCAAGTATCTTTGAGCCGACTGGCTCGCCGGTTCTGACATATTCCTCCACCACGGCAGCCAGTATTTTCAGCTTCCGTTCATTCATGTT
>CADBOP010000053.1 GCA_902796255.1 uncultured Ruminococcus sp. | reverse complement strand
CCATTTCTGCCTTTTTCCCAGACAGTTCTTGTCACATTGATTTTCAAGTAGCGAGATTTGGCAAAATCCAGATAAAAGCCATTTTCTGTAGAAGATTTATTTTTCAAGTCACTTTCGGTTTTGCTGTCCACAGGATAGACCATACAATTTCCGTTTCTTATCTCGAATTTGAAATAAATTTTATAATCTTCCGTTGTATTAGCTCCTTTAAAGTCTGTAATTTTATAATCCAGTGCGACTTCATAATTTCCCTCTTCAAAGAGCTGAATATAACTCTGCACACCAGGAGAAGCAAGAGCTTCTAAATAATTAGTATAGATAACAGGGAAGCATTTCTCGTTATTATAATCTGTTTGTCTGACAAGAAGCGTTCCACGGCCGAAATCAGTTTTTTTGACTTGAAATAGCTGGTCATATCCTTTTTCATCGGGTACAACGGACATTTGGGGATTTCCGTCCAAACTGTCGATATTTTGTTTCAGAACAAAACTTAACACAAGCTGGTCGTTAAGATTTTTTAGAAATACCGGCGTTCCTGTTTCGTGGTCTGTTACAGTAGCCGTTGCACCATTCAGATAGAATTTACCAAGTTCCCAGCCATAATGCAAATCCTTATAAGTAACCGGTTTCCCCTCAGAATAACCATTATTTTTCTTTGTCTTTTGTAAGGCATCAGAGCTAAGGACTTTTCCGGTATCCATTTTTCTTAATTCATCAGTTTGTGGATACTGAACATAAAACTCATAAACTTCGGCATGTTTCCAATAAGTATACTCTGGTTTATTAGTAAAAATATTCCATTTTTTGGTTGAAGCAAGGTTACTTTGTCTTTTGGTTTCATAAGCAATTATAATGCGGTAATAACAGCCGTTCAGAAGTTGTGTAAAATTTGTTTGATAAAACCCTTCTGGGCGATAAGAATCTTGTGTAAAGATATTAGTTTCCTGATAAACAGTTATCCAGTCAGAATAATTAAGAGAAGTTTGTACAAGAACAGCACCGCTTTCAATTTTTCCATCAAGTTCCACATCAGAAATTTTATTAGTATTATCGCTGATAAGGCACTTTTTTATCCAATTATGAGTATCTGGTTGATAAATAAAAGTAATCATTTCGTTCTCGTTTGCCTGATAGGCAGGAATTTTCATTCCGGCCTGTTCCGTTTCCTGTATTTTCCCTTTTATGCAGAAATTTCCTAATGTATCACTATCAGATGTACTTCCCTTAAGGTGAGAATCAAGAAAGATATACTCATCTTTCTTATCAAATAGATATTTTTTTCCTTCTACTTGCATTATGCTGATTTCTTCCTCAGCCTTTGCATGAATTTGTTCTGGTAGAAGAAAAAATCCAACAACGATTCCTAACAATAATACAATCTGATAAAAATTTAGTTTCACATAAATCACCCTTTATTTTGTAATTATCTTATTATAACATATTGTGACATATTTTGCAAGTATATTCTATTTTTTACAAAAAAATAATTAATATTGACAAAATCATATAAATATGATACAATAATAGCAGTTCAATTTTATTCTTTCAGGAGTGATAACTATGATTACATTTGAAATTTTAGAACAGCTTTCCAGAAATTGTATTCAACTTGTTTCCAGTGCTGTGAGATTAGAAAGTACACAGTCTGATTCCGATAAGACGATTACTAATGCAACGAAAGAAATTATTGGTTCTTTGCGAAAGATTGTAATTGCAAATGAACTGTATGAAAAGCAAATTATCTGTATTTCTGGCTTACAAGGGGCAGGCAAGACAACTTTGATAAAAAATCTTTATGGACTGAATGATAATATTTTAAATGTTTCTCTGGGTCGTGGTGAAAAAATTCCGGTACTCATTTATGAAAGTGCTTGCAAGCAACCAGAAATGTATGTCAAAGAGTTGATACAAGATGCACAGACAAAGCAGTCTCAGTTAGTCCGGCATCAGGTCAGCAAAGAGGAATTTGTCAGCTATTCGGACGGCAGTCATCAGAATATTATGTATCTGGAACTTTGTCTGCCGTATCTGCATATCAGAAACAATCATACAGCATTTCTGCTTCTGCCCGGTTATGAACGAAGAACGGATTACTGGCAGAATCTGATTGAATTTTCTTCACATTGTTCTGATGCAGCAGTATTTGTTTTCAGCGAAGCCAATTTTTCAAGGGCTGACAATGAAAAACTGCTGGAGCAGATAAGAAACAGGTTTCATAATAATATCATCTACGTTATTTCTCATTCAGACACAAGTCAAGATGATAACGCTTCTGTCAAGCAGACCTGTATTGAAGTCATGCAGGTTCCGGCAGGCCAGGAAGACCGTGTCATCTGTGCCGGTTCTTATGCTGAAAATGATAAAAATTGGGCATGGATTCAACAGTTTGTCAATGCTGTCCCGAAATACTGTCAGAAATCAGAAGCTGCAGAGCAGTGTAGTGCAAAATACATCAATGCAGAGAT
The DNA here is from genome assembly GCA_902796255.1 of uncultured Ruminococcus sp. Lineage (GTDB taxonomy): Bacteria > Bacillota > Clostridia > Oscillospirales > Ruminococcaceae > UBA3855. The sequence continues at coordinate 4,031 of CADBOP010000053.1, read as the reverse complement.
TGAAAAAATTATCAATCAGATTGGATGTATTCGTAATGTACTCAACTCCGGTGAACTGGATACGATTATGGTAGAGTTTAAGCAAAACAGTCAGAATGCCGGCTGGCTGGAAGCATTTGACACTGTTGTTGAAAAAAAACGTGAAATCTACAGCAAACAGTTAAAACATGCATTAGATGAAGCTCAGGCACAAAGCAAGTCCAAAATGGATAAAATTTTTGAAGATAAAGAATATTCCAAATCACTTGGTTTAAAAATCGGTACATTTGGACGTGATTTAAAACGGGCTTTGTTCGGAACAAAGCCTAAATACATCATAGAAGCGGCAAATGCTGTCCGTATTGCACTGTATAATGAAAACCATATACCTTATGCTTATCAAAAATTTGTTACTGCTATTGATTCTACTATGGCACAGATTGAAGAAAAAAGTATAGCCAAACGCTTAATTATGAATCAGTCTGATGAAGATATCGATGCTGTTACTTTTGATGAAGACCAGCAACACACACAGAATGTTCCTGATAAGCTTGCCTATTCCAAATCTTTAGCTGAAATTCAGAATGATTTCCAGTTATTGTTTGCAGACGGTGAACGGGAAATGAAGCATGACCCAAAAGAACTGCTTCAGATGACGGCAGAAATCGGAGCATATTGCTTTGCGGTCAACACTGTGGTAGAATGTTCTTCTATTCAGGGCATGAATATAGAATTATCAAAATCCAATCTTTCCGCAGAAAAGGTGCTTGACGGAGCGAAGAGTACCAAGACTTTCGGAGCTGGAATGCTGGGACTTGCCGGCATTGACTTTGCGGCAGATGGAACTCTGAACATGGTTCCAGCACTGGCAAAAGCAGTTGGCATATCTTCTGCCGGTGCTGCTGTCGGTGTGGCTGCTGTTCTTGCAATAGGTGCTGCTGCTGCTGTTACCAAGGACATTAATCGCATGAAATGTGATGACTATCGTTCTTGTATCACTGCTCTGGAATCTGTTTACTCTAATATGGAAGAAGAATATCTCGCTTTGTTTGATGAATATATGAATTCTATTCGGGTCAAACTGGAAGCAAATCTTCTCAAAAGAAGCCGCATCAATCAGAATGCTATGCTTGTCTACAATGCACAGACAGCACTCAATCACACAGAAGATGCATTACTTGAGCTTCACAAGAAAACCCTTGAACAAAACTATGGATTACAGAGCTATTTTAGATAATCGCTATAGCTGGCAGGAACAGACGGTTGAATATCTCAAAAAAAATTTAAAAAACAAGCCTCTCTATCTGACCGGACTCGGCACAAAGAAAAATGCTCAGAAGTTAGCAGTTATTTATGGATTTCCGCAGATTGGAAAGACAACGCTGATTCTGAACATGATGGGAATTAAGCAATCTTGTTTCACAGAAGTATATGACACACTTCGTGCTGGTGTTCCGAAAGGGAATTCTTCCACATCCACAGCGATTATTTATCGCCGGTCAGAGAAGCAGCAATTCGGCATAGGATACCGTTCTTTTGAGGGGCTTACAGAAAATATACAGTATTTTGACAAAAATACATTTATTGAAGAACTTCGGAAAATCCGTACTCAGGTAGAAAATCAAACCCAGCGGGCGGATGTACTTCATATTTTACTGCCTGCGAAATATTTCAGTTCTTCTGATTCCGGAGCAGATATTGACGTTCTTGACACGCCAGGAGTAGACAGCCGGAATTACAAAGAAGAAGCACATCTAAAAAAAATCATGGAACGTTTTCTTCTTGCATCAGATATGATTATTATCGCCTGTAATGCAAATGAAATCCAGTCTTTAGAAAACAAGATGAACTATCTGCCGGAAAACTGGTATAAATTTCCGGCAGAATACATGATTGTCACAACACATTCTTACAGTCAAGATTCTGTTCTGCATTCTTATTTTGATATTCCGAAAGCAGAAAGAAATATTAATTTTTATGATTTTATCAAAAATAAATTCAATGCAGAACTTGAAAAAGTCATTGGAAAAGAATATCCTGTCGAAATTTTTCCGATTGATACAGGGGAATCTCTGCAAAAACTGTTAAAAAAATGCACTCCGGCAGATGCACTGGAACTGCAAAACACCTCAGAGCAAATCATTCAGGAATTAAAAAATGCAGTTCATCTGAAAAAAACAAATTCTCTGGAAACTATCATTCAGAAACTTCGAGAGAGTGTAAAAGTTTATACAGAAGAACAGCTTGTATATTTTTCTCAGGAAGAAGAAGAAATTTCTCTGAATCTTACAAATTCAGAAGCACAGCTCGAAAAAAAACGTAATTATGCACAACAATTACAAGAACAATACCATTCTCTTTTAAAAAAATATGCTGAAATCGAAACATACCGCAATTTTGCAAATACACTTCCACCGAAAAATATTTCTTATACCCTCCCTGAACACTATTTGCAGATAAGTCGATATTCTCGCAAAGGAGAATCTTATTTTGCTGACCCCAGAGACAAAAAAGCTTTTCTGTATGAATTCAGTTCTGTACTTTTCAAATATACAGAACAATATCTTGAACTGTTCAAAAAACTGATTCAGAATACAAATTCCATGAAAAAACTCACCCGTGATGAACTAAAAAAATATCATGATTACTATTTTGAACTTATCAATAATAATCTGAATTTTGAAACTTTGCTTTATCCCCAGAACAAAGCAAGCAAATTAGCGAAAGAACAGCGTAAAGCTGGTCTTTACAGACCTCATGACAGGCGTGTTTACAGAGGAGAGCTTTATTCACTCATTTCAAAATTCATATCAGAATACAAAATTCAAATAAATAACTGCATTTTTTATTTTGTACAAAACGCAGTTGGTACAGAACTTTCCAAACTGGATATATCACTTCGGCAAACAAATCAAATCCATAAAAAAACGGAACAGAGTTTACGGTCTTTAGAACAAAGCATTCATCAACAAAATAATCGATTAAAAGAAATCATACAGAAAAAAGAAACTATGAGAACACAGTTTCAACAAGATATGAATCTATTAAATGATTTTATACTTGTTGCGGAAAATTCTTATTTATGTCACAGAACAATTTATCTTAAAGCACTCAACAATCCCCAGACAACGCCAGATGAAAAAATAATGTACCTGCTTTTGCTGGGCATTATCGAACGAGATTATTTAAAAATCAAAAATAAGGTGGTTATTACATGAGCGAACTCAATCCAGAGACACAGTGTGTTTTAAAGCAAATCTTTCAGGAATATATCATACAGGAACTTTCTGAAAAGATAAACAAAAATTCCTCTGAAATTTGCGAAATGTTGGAAGAAATTCAGGAAAAAATAAAAAATATAGATAATCTTCCAACATCAGCTACAATCAAAACTACAGTTTCAGAAATAATGAAAAAAAACAATGAAGCACAGGATTTAGTCCTATCTGACAAAGCATTAAAAAAATTTATCGCTGACAGTATGAAGAATTTGGCTTCACATCTTGATAAATCCAATCAGAAAATAATAGATTTGCTTCAAGCAAGTTTAGAACAGCCTGTTCCGGAACCGAAAAATAGTGTTTCTTCTATTTCAAAACCGTCTGAACTGAAACCTCTTACAGAATCATTAATTTATTATTTTTATCAATCTATCGCACAGAAAAAAAGCCAGATAAAACGAATTGAACTGGAAATACAAGAAGAAGAAAAGAGGATAGAAGAATTAAAAACCATTCTTTAAAATAAAACTACAGAAATATAAGCATTCCTGTGATTCTATGTTTGGGAATTGATATGAGCTTGATTGCTTCGAGTTTTTCATTATTAGAGAATTCCAGTGTCTGGAAACGAGTTTCCAGGGCAATTAGTCTGTCCTGCATTTCTTTTCCGGATTTTTGCTGCTGTGCTGGAAACTGTCCGCTGAATTTGAACGGACACTGACAGCGGAACAAGTAGAAACATTTCATCAACTCAGCGACATACAGGGTGAAAATGCAGTAAGGGACAACGAGGTCCTGTACATTCAGGGATTCAAAGACGGTGCTTTGCTG
>CADBOP010000052.1 GCA_902796255.1 uncultured Ruminococcus sp. | reverse complement strand
GTTTTGTACTGCAAAGGAACACACCTAACACCAGTATCACAGCAATCAAAAATCTGATTGACAACAAAGAAATGAAAACCAATTACAGATTTTTAGATTTTACTAAGATTTTAAACAACACGACTTTTGATATTACAAAGATTTCAAAATTCTGTTCTTTCCGCTGGGATATTCATAACACAAAATAAAGAAATTCCCCTCTGGCTATCAGACAGAGGGGAATTTCATCTGGTGATTACAATAAGCCAACAATTTTTTTCATCATTGCAAGCGAATCGTTTGATTCTATTATTCCGTTTCCATCGAAATCAGCAGCCTGATTCTGTTCAGGGGTCAGATGGTCTTTTCCAAGAATGACTCTGTTGATAATAATCACGTCCAGTATATTAAGTTTGCCGCTGCTGTCCACATCGCCTTTTATGACAACGGGTATATCTTCTGTTTCTGTAATTGGCTGTACTTCTTCTGTAACAGATTCTGTTTCTCCTGTATAGGTTACAATCACATTTTTCATGTACGTTTTTCCGGCATTTGTTCCGAAAATACGGGCACTGCCGTCAGTCCCCGGCTGCATAAAGTATAATTTTCCGGTTTCATCTACACTGATTATATCGGGGGCAGCAGAAGTCCATTTTACTTCTCCCACTGCATTGGGATATTCCAGAATCACATCCCGCCGGGGGTTTACCAGAATCAGGTCATCTGTGCCCTGTACGCTGTAAATATCCTCTTTTGTTACAGTTACATGACATGCCTGCAATTCGTTGTCAATAAATGCCTGTATGTCACATTCTCCTGCACTGACGGCAGTTACAAGCCCGTTATCATCTACAGAAGCAATATCCGGATTGGAAGAAAACCAGATTACCTGTGTAGCCGCATTATAAATCATCAGTTGTTCCTGTGTTTCCTGATTCATTCTGAGGGAAGAATAATTAATTTCTCCTCCGCCGTGAATCGCAACAGAACCATTCACAGCTGCTCCCTGTATATCTTCTATGATATTATTCTGTTTGTCCTGATACCAGAAAGCGGGTGAGCTGTCCTGCCCCTGCCATACAAAATTAACCGGAAATGCTCCGCCTTCTATTTCCGGAGGAATTTCAAACACTATCTGAAACATTGTGTCCTCCATGTTCAGATTTTCCCATTCATCTGAAGAAGCACTGGCAGCGGTAAACCACAGCAGATTCTGTTCCGGATTATTGATTACAGAAAATGCTTTTCCCTCTGCACTGACTGCAATACATTCTTTAAAAAGCAAGGCAGCATCATATTGAATGCCAAAAGAAGCGGCACAAAAGCCGACAGTATTATCTGAAATAGAAACATTTACTGTAACCAGCCTGTCTTCCGGAAGGTTTTCAGGTGTAAGGGAAACGGCCTGTAATTTCAGACAAGGAGCATCTGCCGCACCAGTCATTATCACAGGGATATTTACCGTCATCAATACCGCCGAAAGGCCGAGAGCAATTACTTTCTTATAAATAAAATGTTTCATAATCATGTCCCCCTAAATAAGTTAAAACATTGTCAAATTATACACAACGTATTTTAAGTTGATTATCGAAAACGACTTCGTAATAATCTGATTATATTATAACATATTTTATGAACATTTTCAATGTATTTTCTGTGAACTTTTTGATATTTTATAGTTTTTTCATAACATAATACAGGAATCAAAAATACAAAACGTATTTTGAAAATTTTTCTTTTCATGCTATCCCTTCCGAATTCATAATTTATTATTATTTTTTTTACAATTTTATCATAAAATGTTTTTGTATATAGGCTGTATCTGTCATAATTATATGCTATAATAAAAAGTAAAAATAAAACCAGACAGAAGGAGGCATCCAAGTATGCCGGAAGAAACAGCATTAAAAAAAGTAATTGATGTAGTAGAAGATTTCTGCTGCCCCAATCAGACTGCTGACTATCAAAATGCATACCGCTCATGGCGGCGAAAAAAACAAAACCCTTATGCGTTTCGGTTTACAAAAAATCCCAAAGAAACTGCTTTTGCAGAAAGTCAGGCTGCTGCTGTACAATCCCCAGCCCAGACAGAACAGAATGTCCTGCACAAAATTGGCCGTCTTGTGGGCTATGCTATGATTTGTTACCTGATTGTAGAAAATATTTTTGACAAGCTCATTGTCATGCTGATGCAAATGCTGCACCTGCATATTGAACTTGTTTTTTCAGGTGAAAGCCGTCTGTACGGCGATGAAAATCTTGTATTCTGGGTAGCATTCGGGATTCAGTTTCTGAAATATCTGCTTCCTGCCCTCCTGCTTCAGATAACAACAAAACTGCCGTTTCAGGTCAGTGTTCCCTTGAAGCTCCGCAATCCAAGAAAATTATTTTCCGGCTTTGCCCTTGTTATGCTTCTGAGTACAGGGCTGGGAATGCTCAGTGCCCCTATGTCATTAGATTTGGAAAAATACAGACTGATGTCCTCTACAACAGATACAGGCAGCAACAGGATGATAATTTATATTCTGATGACAATTTTTGTTCTTCCCCTGATTACAGAACTGCTTCTGCACGGATGTATGTTTCAGGTGCTGCGGCAATTCGGGGATGTATTTGCTATCGCTTCTACAGCGATATTAGCGGCTGCACTGACACATAATATTTTTGATGCACTCCGCATTGGCCTGATACATCTGACAATTTCATATTATCTGATTCATACCGGAAGTTTCTGGTCAGCGGCTTGTCTGCGTATCGTGCATGAAATTTACATGTTTGTGATTTTTTATATAGAAACTTCTGACAATATCAGCACTCATGAATGGTGGCTTATCATGCTTCTGCCGTGTATTTTCAGTGCAGGGGCTGTGCTTTATCTGTTGTTTTCCAAAAACAAACAACCGGAAAAAACAGAACAGAATCTGACTTATCTGAATATCCGTGAAAAAATAGAAGCGTTTTTCACTGTGATGCCAATGGTATCTTTTCTGATTTGCAGTGTTCTGCTTCTGGTTATTACAGCAATGCTGACATAGGAGCTGAATTTTTATGAACGAAATGCCGGAATTTTACATGCAGAAAGCTCTGCAACTGGCACAGCAGGCAGCGGCATTGGGTGAAGTCCCTGTAGGTGCGGTAATTGTCCGCAAAACTACCGGAGAAATTATCGGAGAGGGCTACAATCAAAGAGAAATCCGGAAACATGCCCTTTCTCATGCCGAACTGCTTGCAATTGATACCGCCTGTCAGAACCTGCATGGCTGGCGGCTTCCGGATTGTGCCATGTATGTTACACTGGAACCATGCCTGATGTGTGCAGGAGCTATCTTGCAGGCAAGAATAGAGGAAATCTGGTTTGGTGCCTATGACAGCAGGAACGGTGCTGTTTCTTCTCTGATACAGGCGTTTTCTCTGCCGAATCAATATCATACTATCTCTCACGGAGGAATTTTACAGGAAGAATGCAGCAGCTTACTTTCTTCATTTTTCCGCACACTGAGAAACAGGAAAAAAGAAATTCTGATTTTTCCGCCGGATACTGTTTAATTTAATATTTTTATAGAAATACTGATAAGACAACAGCAAGCGGTCAGCTTTTGAAAAATCTACAGAATAAATCGTCATAATTTTATACAAGATTCACAAATTTTGCAAAAAATGTCGGTTTTACTGGACTTTTAAGATTCTTTATGCTATAATAATAAGTAAGAAAATTTATATTTTCAGTTTTTCGTGTCAGTCTGGACTAACTGGAAATTGCCAGTTTTATGTCCAAAGTCCCAATGTGCTGTAATTGGGGCTTTTTTATCTGAATCTTTTCAGACAAAAAATGACATTTTTCACTTTTGCAGGCATAAAAAAACTGCTGTAACACAGATAGAAAAGCAGTATAAAAAAAGAAAGGCATGGTAATGGGGCATGAGTACAGAGAACGTATCAAAATCAAAATCGAAAACCAAAACACAATTGTCAGCAAAAAAGAAAAAACATTCTGAAGAAGAGACTGTTGCACCTGTCAGAAAAAAGAAAAAACGTCCCGCAGAAGAAACAGTCGAAACTGTCAAAGTTAAGAAGAAAAAACGGCCTGTAGAAGATATTCCGGAACATGTTTCCAAAAAGAAAAAACACACTTCTGAAAACAGTGCCGCACCTGTGAAAAAAAAGAAGCCTTCTTCTGAACAGTCTGTTCGTAAAAAATCAGCTGCTTCTCACAGTTCTGCACCTAAAAAGAAAAAAGTCAGATTAAAGAAAAATGTTAAGATTGGTTTGTTTGTTATCTGTTTTGCCGCTGTAGGCTGTGCAATTCTTGCAATGAAACCGGCACGGATGAATTCTGCGGAAGCAAATGCTACCAACACAGAAACAGAAACAGAAACCGTTCAAACAACTGTTCCGGAAACAGAACCGCCTACAACAGAAACCGAACCACCCACAACAGAGCCGCCTACAACAGAGCCAATTGATGAAAATCTTCCTTTTATTGATTATAATCTTGAAATTGACCCGAACAAGCCAATGGTGGCAATCACTTATGATGACGGGCCGGCAGCGGATTCTTCTGCTGTAATTCTGGACGTACTTGAAGAAAACAATGCCCATGCAACATTTTTTGTTGTCGGGCAGAATATTACACCAGAAACTAAAAAGATTATCCAGCGTGAAGCAGAACTTGGCTGTGAGGTTGGCAATCACACATGGGACCATGGAAATCTGCGTGATATGGAATTGGAAAGCGGTCTGAAAGAAATTCATGACTGCGATGATGCTGTTTATAAAATCATTCACAGGTATCCGCAGCATATCCGTCCTCCTTATGGGTCTTATACAGATGAACTCCGTGCACAGGAAAAGCGTTCCTTTATTTACTGGTCGCTGGATACCAACGACTGGAAATGGCGTGATGCTGATAAAGTTTATAGTCTTGTCATGGATAATGTCAGCGATGGCGATATTATTCTGATGCATGATATTCATCCGGAAACAGCCGAAGCAAGCAAGAGGATTATTCCTGACCTGATAGCAGAAGGCTATCAGCTTGTAACTATCAGCGAATTGATTCATTACAGAGGTTTCCCCGAAGAAGACAGTATGCTGATTTATAACATTCATCCTGTAGACCCTCTGTATGAGAGCATGTTCGGCACAGTGATTTCTTTTGGCAATGACCCTGAAGAAGAAGGGGCAGAAGAGGCAAATACAGACGGCTCTGATATTGGCAATGAAAATATGAATGAAAATGCAGACGATTTAATCAGTGATGACAACGCAGAAGAAAACTATAATACTGCCGGAGAAGAGGCATATGCTGAAAATGCTCCGGAAGGATTTGCTTAAATTCAGACAGAAACAGGAGTCGCCTGCCAGAGGCGATTTCTGTTTTATTTTTTTAATTTATCAGAAATGAGGGAAATATATGGAAGTCCTGACATCTAAAAGAAATAAAAAAAATGTTCTGCTCATAAAAGAAAACAATGAAGACACTGCTCAGTTTTGCAAGCTTTTTACAGATGTTTATCATTTCATGGTTACCACTGCACCGGAAGAAGGGCTGAGTACAGTCCGCCGTATGCACCAGAATCTTTCTGCTGTTCTGATAGATTCCGAACTGCCTGACAATTCCTGTGAAATGTTTCTGCAACAAATCAGTATGCAGAAATCAGTACAGTCTGTTCCTGTACTGGTGATTGCATCAGAAAAAACAGTTCCGGAAAAAACAAAATATCTTGTTTTCGGAGCAGTAGATTTTATTACATCACCTTATCAGAAAGAAGTGATTATTAACAGAATTTCCAATGCCATTCATATCAAAGATTCTGCTACATTTCCGGAACTGGAAAAAATGCTTCGGGCACTTCCGGCTAATATTTACCTGAAAGATTCTGAAGGAAAATATATATTCGCCACGCATTACTGGCACCATCTGGAACACGACAACGACCCTGACTGGACTATCAGAGGCAAAACAGATATTGAAATCCGGAAAGATAAAGAAAACGCAATACTTGCTTATCAAAGCGACTTGCAGCTTCTGTCAGACGGACAGGAGCGTTCTTATGTCATTGAAGTCAATGCTGATAATATTCTGGAATATCTGCAAATCACAAAAGCCCCTGTCAGAAATGAAAATAATGAAATTACTGGAATTATTGCATTAATCAATAATGTTACAGAACAGGAACTTCTGAAACAGGAACTACATCGGCAGGCCTATCTTGACCCGATGACAGGGCTTTATAACAGAAGTTACTATGAAAAATATATTCAGAATCTTCCGGAGAACTGCTGGCCGCTGAGTATTATTTCTGCTGACTGCAATGATTTAAAATATATCAATGATTATTATGGTCATCTGGCCGGAGATGAATATATCCGGATTGCGGCTTCTCTGTTCCGGTATGTACTGTTTAAAGAAGCCGTCATCTGCCGCATCGGAGGAGATGAATTTCTGATTTTTCTTCCGCAGACCGTTGAAGAACAAGCTCTTGACTGTGTAGCCCTTCTGCGGAAAAATGCCGATATATTTTCAATCAAAGGCCAGCATATCAGCATTTCTTACGGTATCTGCACCATGCCTGACAATACATGGAATCTGACGAATTGCATCCGGCAGGCAGATAAAAACATGTATGAAGATAAAAGCAGACATAAAATGATGAAAAGCTGAAAAAAGAGTTGCATTTTTTTATTGGATATGCTATAATAAATTATATTAAGACTGAACGGAGAATGAATTTTATGTATACTAAACAGACAAAAAAATTATTATCACTTGTAATGGCCGGACTGCTGCTTTTTTCTGCCGGCTGTCAGAATCGTTCCAAAAATAATTCGCAGTTAGAAACGACTGTTCCGGCTGTTGAAATTCAGGCCGAACTTGGCAAAGAGGCAGAATACGGCGGCATGAAACTGACTGTGCTTTCTGCTGAAAATCCGGATATTATTATGGAACAGTCCGGAAAAATGGCTGTATTTTTCCAAGTACAGATTACCAATTCCACAGATGAGACTATTCCGGCTAACTGGCTGAATAATTTCTCTATCACAGTAGACGGAACAGATTATGATTCTGATGTCTGCTGTACGATTCCGGTTATGAAAGAATTATATGATTTTTACGGTTTTGATGCGATGAATGAAGAAATTGCACCCGGAGAATCCAAAACGGGCTATGTTGCCTGCGAAGCGGATAAAGATTTTCAGGAACTTTCTTTTCATTACATTCCCAAAACCACAGACAGGGCATCTAAAATTACAGTCACTGTCACCAAAGACCAGCTCGAAAAAGCAGAAAAAAAATCATGATACCGCATAGGTATTCTTCTTGTTATCTTCGTTTTTTTCATAATTTATATTATAACTGCCTGTACACAGGCGGTCAATAAATGCTGTTTCTGTAATATTCCGAGATAAGCGGAAAGGAGAATATCATGTTTATCTATTATTATACAATACCGAAGTGCATATTTGAATTTCATGAAACTCAAAGTGTCATTCTGCCGCCAAAAGGAACGGCAGAAGGCCTGCTCCAGCAGTATGGCTTTCAGCAGAATGAAAACGGAAACTGGTATAAAATTCCGAATCCGCAGGAATATGAAGCTATCATGAAAGGGTATCCGAATTATCATGTAATATTTTCTTTTGATGCTCCGCCAGCCTATGAGCAGGATTTTCAGAATCCTGCACCGCCTCCGCCTGTTCAGAGCTATCCGCCTCCCTCTTATCCGGAATTTCAGGAGAAACCAGAAACTTCCGGCCGGACAGCAAATATATTATGCTGCATTGCACTTGCCTTACTGGCACTTGCGTTTATTATCATCTGCATTTCTACAGAAGGCCCTGCCCTCATGCTTTCATTCGGGTCAGTGATTCTTTCATGTATTCTGACGATTATTGTAAGGCTTCGTTATCCTGACAGTGTATTTGGAAAAATAATGCTTGGCATATTGATTTTATTATTTATTCTTTTTATTATAGCAGTAGTTGAGGTCATCATAGAATGCATTAACTGTTTAGATTCCTGCTGGAGCTGTTCATGGTGATAGAAATTAATACAGATTATACACTGATTCCGCCTTATCCGGTTATGATACTTCTTTCCTTCGGGGCTGGCATCACAGCGATGTATTTTCTCAACCGCAGGGATAATATTCAGAAAAACGCAGCCGGATATTTATGTCTGCTTGCACCAGTAATGAGTATCTTCTTCGGAGCAGTGCTGACTTATCTTTCTTCTGGCTTTCAGTATTTCGGACTTTCTTCGCTGGGCGGGCTGGCCGGCATGTATGCTTCCTGTGTTATCATAGCTTTGATTAATCCGCAGAAAGGGACTGTCAGAATCATGATAAAAAACTGCACACTGGTACTGCCTTTATTGTACAGCATTTCAAAAATCGGCTGTCTGCTGGGTGGGTGCTGTCGTGGAATGTCTTATCATGGTATATTTTGTATTCACTATACAGGCAGCAATACAGAAGAAGCCGTTGTTTTTCCGGTACAGCTGGCCGAAACACTTGTATTTCTTATCCTGTTTCTTTCAGGCATCTGTCTGGAAAAAAAGAAGCAGAATACTGTCAGAATTATTTTTATCTTGTCCGCTGTTTCAAAATTCCTGCTTGATTTTCTGAGAGAATCCCACGGCGGACAGATACTTTCTTTCACACAGATTCTGTGTCTGATTTTAATTCTGACAGGATTGGCTATTTTTTATATCACAGATAAAAAAAATATTTGTCAGGCATGAAAAAATATGCCTGATTTTTTTGTAATTATATTACAAAAAAACATTGACAAATCATGAATTTTATGTTATAATATTATTATTCACAATATATACAAGGGGGAATTTTTGTATGAAAAAATACAGAAAAATAATTGCAGGGCTCTGTTCCGCTGTCATGTGCTTCAGTACGGCCGCCGTACCTGTCAGTGCATTGGAACTGAATCCGGCAGAATCCGTACAAAGTCAGGCAGCTGCACTTCAAACCCGTGATGTCTGGTGTGCCAACGAAGATGTCAACAGATGGGAATCAGAACATTTTCAGTTTATCTGGGGCAAAAACGGTGCAGATTCTTCTAAGATTACAGAAAGCTTCTTGCAGGAAAATGCCAAGAATCTTGAAGCCTGCTGGGATGTCTACATGAATGACCTGCAAATGGAACCGCCCACACAGTCTGTTAATTTAGGACTTCGTGACGGCAATCAGTACAAAGTGAATTTCTATATTTCCGGTACTGGTCTTTCTCCGTTCGCTGATGACTGGGCATATATGGGCTATGATAATCAGGGCTATGCTTTCATGTTCTGCTGTGTCGGTGCAATGCAGAACAGCCCGAATCCGTCATGGGTACTTCCTCATGAGTTCGGCCATGTTGTGACAGCACATCAGCTCGGCTGGAATGAAAACAAATATGTCCAGTCATGGTGGGAGGCTATCGCCAATTGGTACAGAGAACAATTTTTATACTCTGATTACTACAGCCAGTGGGTAACTGACCCTGCTTCCGGCACGGATTATTTTGAAACTTATATGAAAAATCTGTGCTTTACACCGATTCTCGGCCGTGATAACTATGCATCATGGGCATTTTTGCAGTATCTGACAGATAACCCCGATAATCTGGACGGCTACGGCAAAGACTTTATGAAAACTCTTATGCAGAATGGTCAGCGTGATGAATATCCTTATAAGGAAATCGACCGGCTGGCAAATGCCGATATTAAAGAAACACTTGGAAAATATGCGGCTCGTCTGGCAACACTGGATTTCAATCAGCAGGAAAAATATCAGGCCCGTCAGAATCAGTTATTAAATTCCGGCGAATGGAACTGGGGAGAAATCTATACAATTCTTGAAAAAACAACAGATAAAAATAATTACTATACTGTTCCGACAGAACGTGCCCCTCAGCAGTTCGGTATCAATATCATTCCGCTGAAAGCTTCCGGCGGTACATGGGAAGATGGTGCTTCTGTTTCTGCCACATTAGAAGGTCTGACCGATGTACAGGGTGCAGATTGGAGGGCTTGCCT
>CADBOP010000051.1 GCA_902796255.1 uncultured Ruminococcus sp. | reverse complement strand
TCGCTGTGATAGAGGTCAATCCGCTTTTTGATTTGTTCCGTTTCATAGTACCAGCCTAAAGTTCTGGCTCTGGTGAATCTCTGCTGACCGTCCATGCGGAATTTCAAATCAATCTTATGTGCCGGATTGTAGACGGCTTCAATGTTATGTTTTTTGCAGACCTGCAAAAACTCATCAAAGTTATGGCTTTCTTTCACGCACTCGTCAATCTCCCATTTCAGCTTGGTTTTCCATGAAATGCCCTGTCGGTGCATATCCCACTCATAATAACTCTTGCCCTTTGAGCGTTCTGGATGTTTTATCACATACAAGCCATGCTCTTTGCAGATTTCATCACTGATTTCCTGCAAGCGTTTCCATGATTTTTCAGTCCAGCGATTTTCCAGAGTTTCAAAAGTTTTGAAATTTATCATATTGGTATTATTGAAAATAATGTGACAATGCGGATTTGCCGTATCTGTATGAACTGCAATCACATACTGATACTGACTTTTCAGAAATCGTCTGCAAAGTTCTTTTCCGATTTCAAGTGCCTGTTCCGGCGTGACCTCCTGCCCGTTGAAACTTTGAATGATATGTTCTGACAAAACTCTGCTTTTTCTTGTTCCAAGAGAACGAATATCTTCAAAATCCTTGTGTGCTAAAGCAGGACTTTCATCACATCCATAGCTGAATACATAAAGTCCGTTCGCCGTTTTTTCCGGATTGGTGATGTAAGTCAGGGCTTTAACTTCTGTAGCTGTAATTGAATGGATTTTTGTAACTGCCAAATTTCTTTCATCTCCTGTTTCATCTGGGCAATATCCTCGGCATAACTGCGGTTCGTGGAATTGATTCTGACTGCAATCTGATTAAAATTGAGAGAAATTTTCTCAATCAGGTCTGACATTCTGTCAAGCTGTTTCTCATCGTACTTTACAACCATGCCGTACAGAATCATCTGACGGAAAAAGTCGCTCATGGACTGGCAGGAGGACAGCATATATTTCTTTTCAATCAGTTCACTTTCTTCCTCATTCGCACGGAAACGGTACATTTTTTCTCTGGTATCTTTCATTTTTTTCATTGCCTTGTTCCTCTCATTCTGTTTGTTTTCTCTCTGCTGATTTTTTTCAAATCTGCCATTTTCAACAGGGGTCTTAGGGGAAATTTTTCCCCTAACAAGCAATGCAGAAAAAGTGACCAAATCGGAGATTTGTGGCACTGTTCTGCCGTGCTTGCTGGTTTTGTTTTCGCTCTCTCAAAGGCAGTTCGATTTTTTTCATTTTAGCCAATTAGCTTTGACTTGAAAATAGAAATACCTCTCTATAATATAGGCCGCAAAAATTGTACAACCGCACCTCCTTTTTTCCAAAAAATTTTATTTTCTACAAAAAAGTGAACTCCTGCTGATAAAAGCAAGAGTTCTTTGTGAATTATTCCCAAAAAGATTCTGTATAGCTTGTAATTTCATTATTATCAGTCAGCGGTAAAAGTCCCAGCTCAACCAGATAATCATTGCAGGCGGCAACGGAATATCCAGAGTAATTTGAAATTAAATCCAGATATATTCTGTCAATTTCATCATCGTTACGCAGACAATAACCAGAAGCCTCAATCATCTGCAAGCCGTCCGGCAAACAAAGATGCAGTCCAATAATCACCGCAAGGATATTTTTCAGAAAAAATCTTTTCTGTCCATGTTTCGGATTTCTCATCTCCTTGATGCTGTCCTCGGAAATTCCTGTCCGTGCAGAAAGTTCCCCGATAGTCACTTTTTCTGTTTTCATGAACTTTTTGAGCAGTCTGGCATATCTTTTATTTCCCTTATAAGATTTCAAATTTTCAGATTGTTCAGAGGTTTCAATCTTCTGATAGTTCTTTGTATTTTTTTACAATTTTTTTCATAAAAATGCCACTCCTAAATTTGAAAAAATTCACCTTTATTATAGCATACATCTGAAACAAGTGCAATAAATTCAGAAAAATAGATGTTTTCAGAAATTTTTCATTATGTATAGTTGAAAAATAAAAGTTAAGTAGATAAAGAAGATTTGAAATAAAAATTTCATATTCACCATTTAGGGTAAAGATTTTCAAAATACTATCCTGTCAGTTCTTTTGTAATTTTTGCTTCTATTACATTTTTTGATAGCTGTTAAATATATCATAAAATGCAGCTTGATTTTCAAATCCTGTGATATTCAGAAGTTTTATTTTTCCTTTTTAACCGCACAGGTCGAAAATTTTCTATAAAAAGTGTATTTGAAATACCCTTTAAGAAGTACGAAAATTCTTTGTTTTTTTCGATTCACTGAAAATATCTCTTGTTTTCAAGAAAAAAAGTGTATTTGCTATCCCTTACACTTTTTTGAAATTCATGCTAAAATAAATTTATAGCTATAATATAAGATTTGTACAAATCAGAATGGAGAAAACTGATGCAGGAAAAATCAGGAACGACAGCCCTTTACTGCCGACTTTCCAGAGATGATGAATTAGTCGGAGAAAGCAACAGCATTACCAATCAGAAATCGCTTCTGGAAAGATATGCATTTGAACACGGCTACTATGATTACGAATTTTACGTTGATGATGGGATAAGTGGCGTTACATTTGCACGACCGGATTTTATGAGAATGATGACAGATGTCGAGCGTGGAAAAATTTGCAGGATTCTTGTCAAAGATATGTCAAGATTCGGAAGAAATGCGACAATTGTCGGACAGTATATTGACTATATTCTGCCAAAACATAATGTACAGTTAATTTCTGTCAACGACAATATTGACACATTTAATCTGAAACACAATGAGGATTTATTATTTTTCCGAAATTGGTTCAATGAGATGTATGCAAGGGATATTTCCAATAAAGAAAGAAAATCCATCAGGGCAAAAGGAGAATCTGGCAAACGTACAACGACTAACCCTATTTATGGCTATCGAAAAGACCCAGCAAATAAAGATAATTGGCTGATTGACGAAGAAGCTGCCGGAGTTGTTCATAAAATTTTTGAATTGTTTGATAATGGAATGGGCGTAACAGCAATCGCCAGACTTCTGCATGATGAGGGCATCAAAACGCCGACTGCTTACAAAGGAAAAATCAAACCAGACAGTATTGCAGAGGCTGACCCTTGTCTTTGGGGTGAAACAACAATTACTTCAATTTTGTCAAAACAGGAATACTGTGGGGACACCGTTAATTTCAGAACAGAAAGGCGGTCATTCAAGGATAAAAAAATCATCTATCATGGTGATGATGAAGTCATGATTTTTGAAAATACTCATTCTGCTATTATTGACAGAGAATTATTTGCAAGAGCAAAAGAAAGGCTGGACAGAAGGCAAAAAATCAGAATGGAAACTGAACCAGCCTTTTTTGAAAATGTCCTTTTCTGCTATGACTGTAAAAGCCGGATGTACATTCAAAGACGGACAACCAAGCGGAATAACGGCAATGCGTACCAATGCAGCGGATGCCGGAAACGCCTTAAATCCTGTACAACGCATTATGTCAACGAAAATTATCTGAAATCAGAGGTTCTGTCACAGATTCAGGCAGTTATCCGGAAATATCAGGAAAATGCACTTCAGTTCCGCAAAGAACAGAAATCCAAAATCAGGAAACGCTTTACTATCCGCATAGAACAGGCAAAACTTCGTATGAAACAGATTAGTAATGAACTGGAAGAAATCAGCCGTATGAGAATTATTGCATTTGAGGAAAAAACAAGAGGGACAATTGATAATCATACGTTCAGAGAACTGATGGTCAGCTATGATGCTAAAAAATCCCATTTGGAAGCTGAATATAGTGAATTAGAAAAAATAGCAGAAGAGTATCTGACAACCATGAACGGTGCAGAGGCATTTTTCAGATTTATCAGCAGATATTCTGAACCGTCCGAACCTCTGGACAAAAATTTAATGAACACTTTTATTCAGAGGATTGAAGTACATGAGCGTGACGAAGAAAGCGGAAAATGCAACCGTATTGACATTTATTTCAGGTTTATCGGACTTCTTTAAAAATATCGCTGTAAATGGGGCTGAACGGATTTAGCCCATTTTATGGAATATTCTTGTTCCCTCACAGCACTTTTGCCCTGATTCATCATTTTTCAGAAGTCTGAGAGGGAACAAAAACGAATTTTAAAAAATGTGGCACTGGACAAATCAAGAAAGTTGTGATAAAATATTCCTGTAGACAAATCAGCCGTCTGCATTGGGGTCGGAGGGACTGCTGTGCAGGAAAATAATTGTCTTACAGAATTAAAAAAGTCATACAGACATGAACGTTACCTGTACGAGCTGGATACCAGATATAAAATTTGGTATTTTGGTTCAGAAGAAGAACTTTACAGCTATTTTCCAAAAGAAGCCCCCTGTTTTATCCCTTTTGATACAAAATTAGACTGGGAACTGAAACAGCGGATAGCACTCCGGAAAGGTCTTGCCGACTATCAAATCCAGAATCCAAAAGGATTTGAACTGATTGCAGAATTTTATTTTGGTGAAAAAATCAGTAAGGCAGAACTGGCAAGACGACACCACGTTGCAAGGCAGACTATCTCCAGAAAGCTGGAGCGTTCACTGAATCAGCTTCGTCGGCTTGTATTCGGGTATCTTGCTGTCTGATTTGACAAAAATGCATCTTGAAAATAAAATATATCGGAACGTAATGTAGAAAATTGTTTCAGAACTGTGAACTTTGTCTGTTATCTCTTGAAATCGGCTTTGTGTTGCACTATTCTTTCTATAAGGCATGAAAAATTCATGCTGGTGCAGCTTGACAACTGAATATTTCGGAACGCAAAGCCGAAATTTATCGCCTGTCTGTACAGGAGGATATTATATGCAGACAGAAAAAATTACTGCCTTGTACGCAAGATTTTCCCATGATGAAAATACGCTGGGTGACAGTAACAGTGTAGCCAATCAAAAGAAACTGCTTGTGGAATATGCGGATTCTCATGGATTCACAAACTGCCGGACATACGCTGATGATGGCTATACTGGGGTCAATTTTGAACGCCCTGACTTTAAACGATTGATGAATGACATTGAAAATGGTCTTGTTGGAACAGTGATTGTCAAAGATTTATCCCGACTTGGTAGAAATTATCTGATGGTAGGACAGTACACAGAAATGGTATTTCCGTCCTATGGTGTGCGGTTTATTGCCATCAATGATAATGTCGATTCAGCAGAAGGTTCAAATGAACTGATGCCGTTCAGCAATCTGATGAACGAATGGTACAGCAGAGATATTTCCAAAAAAATAAAGGCTTCTGTGAATCAGAGAGGTCGCTCTGGCAAACGGCTCACAACAAAGCCAATTTATGGATACAAGCGTGACCCTGAAAACAAAGACAACTGGATTATTGACGAATATGCCGCTGATGTGGTTCGGAAAGTTTTCAAACTGTATCTGGATGGTTATGGAGTAACAGCAATTTCCGAAATTCTGCGGGATGAAAAGATTCCTAAGCCTAATATGTATCTTGAGTACTATAAGCATGAGGAAAATGAAATCAGAGAATACCAGTATGAATGGGGCGGAACTACAATTACCTCATTTATTCGCAGACGGGAATATTGTGGTGATACTGTGAATTTTCGCACGAGAAGGCTTTCGTATAAAAACAAGAAAATTATCATAAACCCGCCGGAAGAACAGCTTATCTTTGAAAATACACATCCTGCAATTATTGACAGAGAGACTTTTGAAAAGGCTCAGGAGATTTATAACAGCCGTCATCGTAAGCATTCTTCGCCTGATAGAAGCAACGTCTTTTCTGGCTACCTTTTCTGCCTTGACTGCAAAGCAAGACTGCATATTCACAGAAATAAAAGACCAAAAAAGGTAAAAGTTTCTTTTGAATGTACATCTTACCGTAAAAGAATCAAACATAATCCTTGTTTTTATCATACGATAACTTTTCTTGAATTGAATGCCTATGTAACGGAGCAGCTCATCCGACTGTTCTATCTTGCCAATTATGATATGACTGCGTTAAAAGCGATGGCAGACAGTTCATGCAGCAAAGCAGAAACAACTGCTCTGAAGAACGTCAGGGAAGAACTGGAATCTGCACAGAACAGGATTGCAGAAATCAATAAATATATTCAGGGACTGTTTGAAGCAAAAGTAAGGGGAGAGATAGATTCTGAACTTTTCGGAAATCTTTCAAAGACCTATACTGACGAAAAGAAATCTCTGAACAGCCGGATTGCGGAACTGCTGACAGCAGAGTTGCATCTCAAGGAAGAAAATAAGAAGGTTCACAGATTTTATTCGGCATTAGCAAAGCATGGAGATTTTCATGAACTTACCCACGAACTTATGCGTGACCTGATTAACAGGATTGAAATCGGTGCAGCAGCCATCAATCCCGAAACAAAGCAAAAAACACGCAGAATTGATATTTACTATGTAGGCGTTGGTTTATTAAGATTCGATTGAAAAATGTTCCCTAAGCTCATTACAATCAATG
>CADBOP010000050.1 GCA_902796255.1 uncultured Ruminococcus sp. | reverse complement strand
GCAGTCCCTGTCACTGCAACTGTCAAATACTCTGTTGACCTTAATCGGCACAGCATTTCTCATATCAGGACGGCGGTCGAACTCCTCCGCCATCGGGGATGTATCGAAATTTTGATTTATCATGATAACAAACCTCCTGTCTTGTCGGATAGTATATCCTATTCAGGAGGTTTGTATTTTGTGACTGATTTTTTCAGATACCGGACAGCATAGATTCTGTTTCCGTACTCGGAGAGAGAAACGGGCTGATTTTCCTGATTCATCGGGTCAATGCAAAAATATTGCTTTGTATCGCTGCCGATAATCAGAATATAATGCCAGCTTCCTGCCCCCTGCATTCTGACACGCACAGCCGGATAGATATGCTGTTTCAGCAATTCGGAAATATCAGTATCTTCAAGACTGATTTCTGTATCAGTAAGAGATTCCAGAGCATTCCATTGCAGATTGCCGTCATCATCATAGCCATGATTTGCAGAAAGCAGCTGATTCAGTTCTTTGGGACTGATTTTCTGTATTTCCTGCATAGTTAATGCACAGGAAAGGCATGTCACCAGACAGCCGGAATCTGACATTTTATATCTGGAATTTCCGAGGGCATCCTCTGCCCATTCCGGATTTTTCTGGGAATAGTAAACAGCATTATCCGGCAGAGCAAATGCCTCTGCCGGATAAATTTTCTTACTGTTCCTGAACAGATATACCAGAACTATTACAAATAACATTGCTGTCAGCAGAATGCTGACAATAATTTTAAACTTCCGGTTTGCCATAAATCTGCTTAAAAAAGCAACTGTAAGAACCGGTATGACAAGCATTGCCGGTCTGTTCAACATTCACCAGAAGTGTATCATTATCACAATCCGCAAAGATAGATACTACTTTCTGTAAATGTCCGCTGGTAGCACCTTTGTTCCAGAGTTCCTGTCTTGACCTGCTCCAGTACCATGTATAGCCGGTTTCAAGTGTCTTTTGCAGACTCTCTTTATTCATATAAGCCAGCATTAATACTTGCTTTGTATTCACATCCACAGCGATTGCCGGAATCAGCTCGCTTTTCTGAAAATATTTATCAAGTTCCATCTGATTCATGATTATTTCTCCTTATCAGAACAAGAAATATGCATAAGATAATTTATTATCTTAATTCTGCACGGCTGAACAGGTCAGCAATCAGATTTGCATCCTCACAGGCATCTTTGAATGCAAGGGCAAAATCTGCCAAAGACTGACCATCTTCTGAATATACTATAAAAGTATCTGCTTCAGAGTCAAATTCAAAGCTGTCATCTTCGCCCTCATAGACTTCTGCCAAGAAAATTTCTGCCAAAGCTTCCCAGTCATAACCGTTTCCGACAAAGCCATCTTCTTCACGGGTAGCAAACAAATCAGCGAGATAACCGCTTCCGGCCTCCAGCATCAGGGAAGCCTGTTCTTCATCTGAAGAAAAATGAAACGGTTCTATTTTTCTCTGAAACTTTTCGCTTGTAAAATCCATAATGAATCCTCCTTATAGTAATTAAAAATTTTATATCATGTTCTGACAATGATATGCTTGTTTCTGCAATCTGTCTTGACTTCACCGACTGTTAATTCTTTAAAATGGAACAGTGAAGCCGCTAATGCTGCGGAACAGTCTGTTTTCTCAAACGCTTCAGCAAAATGTTCTAATTTGCCAGCTCCGCCGCTTGCGATAACCGGAATATTCACTGCATCCACAACCGCTTTGAGCATAGGCAAATCAAACCCCTGCTTGACACCGTCCGTATCAATCGAATTCAGACAGATTTCCCCTGCACCGAGCTGTTCAATCTGTTTTACCCAGTCGAGCAAATCCAGTTCCATATCAATTCGGCCGCCGTTGATGTATACAGTCCAGTTTCCGGCTTTGGTTCTTTTGGCATCGATTCCGACACAGATACACTGACTGCCGAAAATATCAGCACCGTCACGGATTAGCTGCGGATTCTGTACTGCCTGCGAATTGACCGATACTTTATCTGCACCAGCCCGAAGTGTTTCTCTGATATCATCTACTGTCTTGATACCACCGCCAACTGTAAGCGGCACAAAAACTTTCTTTGCAGTTTCCCTGACGACATCAAGCATCACACCTCTGCCCTCATGAGAAGCTGTAATATCATAGAAAACAATCTCATCTGCACCCTGCTTGTTATATTCAGCCGCACAGGCAACAGGGTCGCCGACTTCCTTGATTCCCTGAAAGTTTACACCTTTGACGACTCGACCATCACGGACATCCAGACAAGGAATAATTCTCTTAGCGAGCATGATTCTCCTCCTTTCTGCGTTTTATTTTTTAGTATATTCTATGGCTTCTTTCAGATTTAAAGTACCCTGATAGAGTGACTTTCCGCAGATTGTGCCATATAATCCCATATTTGCACAGGCTTTAATATCCTCCATCGTATGAACACCGCCGCTTGCGATGATATTGCATTCCACAGCATCATGCAAAGCTTTCAGCTGTTCCTGATTAACACCGGAAAGCGTTCCGTCTTTGGAAATATCCGTGAAGATGATAGTCTGTACGCCCATTTTCTGCATTTCTTTTGCAAGAGAAATATAATCAACCGTGGAAGCATCCAGCCAGCCTTCCACAGCGACAAAGCCGTTTTTGGCATCAATGCCGACAGCGATTTTTTCATGATATTCTTTGACGGCCAATTCGACAAGTTCCGGATTTTTCAGTGCAACAGAACCGAGAATCACTCTGGAAACACCGCCGGAAAGATACATCTCGACAGTATCTAAGCTCCGGATACCTCCTCCGACCTCAACTTTCAGAGATGTATTTGCAGCAACATCAAGAAAAATATCTGTATTGACGGGTTTGGCATCTTTAGCACCGTCAAGGTCAACCATGTGAATCCATTCCGCACCGGCCTGAACGAATCCCTGAGCAGTTTTCATATAATCTTCAGCAACTTTGTGAGCCGTTCCGTAATCGCCCCGGACAAGTCTCACGCAGTTTCCGTCTTTAATATCAATCGCAGGTAAAATAATCATAAATAAAAATTCCTTTAATATAAATTTATTTCTCAGATACCTTCACAGATTATCTGATTTTCTTCATCAATTCCAATATGCACTCTGTGCCCGCAGAAATAATCCGGTTCACAGCCAAATTCCAGAAATGCTTTACATATTTCTGAATTTTTCCGGAAATCGAAAGTGACATCAATCAGATACAGACTGTTTTTAAATGCTTTTTCTGTCACAGGAAAAGCAATTTCCGTGCCATCTTCCATGATAACAGAGGTCAGTTCATCCAAATCGACAGCATCGTCTTCAATTCCCTGAATAAGCCAGTCTTCGGCGAGTTCTGCCATTCCGGAAGCAGAATTTAAAATTTCCTGATGATGTTCATTGATAAATTTTATTTTTTCCTGAATTGCAGAACGAGATTCAGGAGTTAATGCTTCCGGTTCTTCTTCAAATTTCGAGAAACAAACTGCTGTTAAAATTTTCTTATTCCAGATTTGAAAAATTTTTTCAAGCATAAGAATACCTCAGAGATTCGCAAAATTTCTCAGAATCTGCAAGCCGACTTCTCCGCTTTTTTCCGGATGGAACTGTGCACCGAATACATATTTATTATCCGTAATCAGAGCCGGCACTCTGCCGCCGTATTCCACCCATGCAGAAAGATTTTTCTCTTCCTGACAAGTCGCCATATATGAGTGAACAAAATAAACATATGCCTCATCCGGCAGATTTTTTAATAATTCACAATCATTCTGGATTTCAAGCTTATTCCAGCCCATATGCGGAATAATTAAATCCTGTGCCGGAATGCGGTCGACAGTACCGGAAATCAGGTCTAAGCCGTCACATTCTTCAAATTCATAGCTTTTTGATAACAGCATCTGCATTCCGAGACAGATTCCCAGAAACGGCTTTTTCTGTGCCTGTTCTTTCAGGACAGAAACCAGATTTTTATTCTCCAGCATTTTCATTGCACTTGGAAACGCACCGACTCCGGGGAGAATGATTTTATCTGCTTTTTCAATCACAGAAACAGCATCTGTGAGCTGATTTTCAATTCCTAAATAATTCAGAGCATTCCTGACACTGAAAATATTTCCTGCACCATAATCAATAATAGCAATCATGATTAGCCTAACATTCCTTTCGTTGTGATAGTCTTTTCTGACGGAGCAGAGGCGGTCTGCAAGGCATGTGCAACGGCCTTGTAGAGTGCTTCTGTCTTATGATGGTCATTCTTGCCGTACAGAACATTACAATGCAGAGTCAGTCCGGCATTGAATGCAAACGCTCTCATAAATTCTTCTGTCAGGCAGGTGTCATAAGCTCCAATCATAGGATTGGTAAAATCCGCATTGAATACTAAAAACGGCCGGTTACAGATATCCAGACTGCAAAAAGCAAGGCTTTCGTCCATAGGAATATATGCCGAACCATAGCGGACGATGCCGGACTTGTCGCCGAGAGCCTTGGCGAGAGTCTGTCCGAGAACGATTCCAGTATCTTCAACAGTATGATGTGCATCTACATGAATATCTCCGACAGCATGAATTTTCATAGGTATCTGACTATGCATGGAAAGAGCCGTCAGCATATGGTCAAAAAAGCCGATTCCGGTTGAAATTTCTGTTTTGCCGTCATCCGGCAGAATTGTGACAGTAATATCTGTTTCTTTGGATGTTCTTGTGACTGTAGCAGTTTTCAAAAAATCACCTCATTTTTTCTGGACTTTCTATATTTATCATACTTATTTTCTAATTTCCTGAAGAATTTCTTCTAAGGCAGAGAAAAATTTCTGCATTTCTTCAGGCGTGCCGACTGTGATTCTCAGATGCTGACTGATTCTCGGCTTATTCCAGTACCGAACGAAAATTTTTCTTTCTTTGAGTTTCCGGAAAATTTCTTCTGCATCATAATCCGGATGACTTGCAAAAATGAAATTGCTCTTGGAATCCGGAAACACAAAACCCATTTCGCAAAGTTTTTCTTTTGCGACTTCTCTTGTTTCGATAATTTTTCCGGTTGTTGATTTGAAATACTCTGCATCTCTGAGAGTTTCTGCACCACATAACAGCGTTACATGATTCATAGTATAAGAATTAATCGAAAATTTGACATCATTCATATACTTGATTAACTTCTCCGAACCGATAGCAAAACCGATTCTCATACCGGCCATGCTTCTGGATTTTGAGAATGTCTGAATCACAAGCAGATTTTCATATTTTTCGAGCAGAGGCAGACAGCTTTCACCGCCGAAATCAATATAGGCCTCGTCAATCATGACAACACTGTCCGGATTGGCTTTCAGAATTTCTTCGATAGTATCCAGCGATTCCAGCACACCAGTCGGGGCATTCGGATTCGGAAAAATAATACCGCCGTTCGGAATTTTATAATCTTCCGGATTGATTCTGAAATCACCTGTTAACGGGATTTTCTGATAAGGAATTTTATAGACATCTGCCCAGACATCATAGAACGAGTATGTCACATCCGGAAAGAGAATATTTCTTTCAGAATTGAAAAATGTCAGAAATGCCATGGAAATGACATCATCCGAACCCACGCCGACAAAAATCTGGTTTGGCTTGACGTGGTAAGTTTCTGCTAAAGCATTGACTAAAATTTCAGCATTCGGGTCAGGATAGAGACGCATTTTAGAAATATCAAAATCATCTAAAATTTTTTGTACACCAGAAGCAGGCGGATAAGGATTTTCATTTGTATTTAATTTGATAATATCCGAAACTTTCGGCTGCTCACCGGGGGTGTAAGGCACGACCCGCCGGACATTATTTTCCCAGCTCATGGGATTCATCTCCTTTTTATAGTCTCATCTTGAGAATAGAAATTATATTTTTTCTGTTCTATAAATTTTTGTAATATTTTGAATTTTCCCATTTCAAATATTTTATGCATTCCCAGCATAGCACCGATACGTGAATCAGGATTAACATCCATAATATTTTTAAATGCATATTTTTTCCCGTCAATGGTTTTGAACTCCATGACTTCTACATAAATATTATGATAAATATGCTGTCTTCGGCTTCTGTGCATTTCAGTATACACTGTGATTTCATCAATATCAATATAATTAATTACAATCTTGCGGAAAAGTGGTCTTGTAAAAGTAACGCTGTAATCATCTGCAATAAAACGGCTTTTTCTATATGCCATAATTCCTAAAGCGATTAACAGCAGAAAATGCAATACCAGAACTCTCCAGAAAACAGCAAATTTTATTTCAAACAATTCATTGATTCCCATAAATATCATGCTGCTTGCTGCCACAATGCCTGCAAGTATCATCAATGGCGTGTTTTCACCGTAACTGCGATATTTTACATTCATATCCGGAATAGTTTCTTAATCTTCAAAGCGGACTTTGATAGCATTTGCGTGAGCCGTCAAGCCTTCCCGTTCAGCGACAAGGACAATATCGTCTTTTGCTTCTCTGAGGGCATTTTCTGTATAATAGATATAGCTGGAACGCTTGATGAAACTGTTTACACCCAGCGGAGAGAAAAATCTTGCTGTACCGGAAGTTGGTAAAACGTGATTCGGACCTGCATAGTAATCGCCCAGCGGTTCGGAAGCATAAGCACCTAAGAAAACAGAACCGGCATTATCCAGCTTGCCGATATATTCCAGCGGATTTTCCATGACAACTTCCAAGTGTTCCGGAGCGATGGCATTTGCTAATTCCACAGCCTGTTCTTTGGACTGTGCAATCAACATTGCACCATAATTTGTCATAGAAGATTCAATAATTTCTTTTCTTTCGAGATAATTCATCTGCCGGATAACTTCTGCTTCGACTTTATCAGGGAGCGTGGGGTCAGTTGTGATTAAAATTGCAGAAGCAAGTTTATCATGTTCTGCCTGTGACATCAAATCAGCCGCAACAAATTTCGGGTCAGCAGTTTCATCTGCCATAACGAGAATTTCGCTCGGACCGGCAATCATATCAATATCTACAATACCGTACAATAATTTTTTGGCTGTAGCGACAAAGATATTTCCAGGACCGACAATTTTGTCTACTTTCGGAATTTCTTCTGTTCCATAAGCAAGGGCTGCAATCGCCTGTGCTCCGCCGGACAGGAATACTCTGTCCACACCGCAGATAGCCGCAGCGACTAAAATATCTTTATTAGGTGTACCGTCTTTGCAGGGCGGTGTCATCATGATGATTTCTTTTACTCCTGCAATTTTTGCTGGAATGGCATTCATCAGAACACTGGACGGATAAGCGGCTGTACCACCGGGTACATACAAACCGACACGCTCCAGACCTCTCACACGCTGACCTAAAATCACACCGTCCGGCTTTGCATTTGTAAAGCCCTGTACTTTCTGACGATTGTGAAAATCTGCAATATTCTCCTGTGCATTCAAAAGAGCCTGCACAAAATCTTCATCTGCTTCTGTGAGTGCATCGTTGATGACTTCACGGGGTACTTCATAATACTGTGGCAGATTGCCGTCAAATTTTTTCGTATAATTCTTAACAGCTTCATCACCGCCGGTTCTGACTGTTTCGATAATTTCAGAAACGATTTCAGAAACTTTCTTATCTGTTTCACCGGAACGGCGTTCCAGTTCTTTCAGAAATTCATATTCAGCAGAGCCGTCACATGTAATTTTTTTAATCATTGATTTTCTCCTCCACTTTCTTGACTAAATCTTCAATTTCTTTCTG
>CADBOP010000049.1 GCA_902796255.1 uncultured Ruminococcus sp. | reverse complement strand
GTTTGGTAAAAAATCATAAAATATCCTGTGTTCCGGACTGACATTTTTGTCAGTCCGGTAAATAATTGCTTAATTTGAAAAAAAATATTGACATCCGGTAAGGAATGTGCTATAATATATTTGAACAGTTATTCAAGTATTCAAATAAATTGAGGTGATTCTATGAGAGTGATATATCGTGTGGAACATCTGCATTGTCCGAAATGTGCCGTCCGGATTGCCCAGCGGCTCAGGGAACTGCCGCAGGTTGAGGCCGTCAGCTTATCATTTTCAGCCAGCCAGCTCCATCTGACTGTGAATAATACAGAAAATCTTCTGGAACAAGTACAGTCCGCTGCTCGTGAAATTGATGATGGTATACAGTTTTTAGATAAAGAACATGCCGGTCATCATCATGCAAAAGATTATGCACAGGAAATGAAGAAATTTCAGTGCAATGACCCGAACTGCCGCTGCTGTGACTATCTGCCGGAAAAAGAAGAAGTGATTCCGGAAAAACCTGTTTCTGAAAGCAGTGTGAAAGTGGTCTATGATGTTGAAAATATTGATTGTGCTGCATGTGCTGCCAAAATAGAAAATGCCGTCCGGAAACTGGAAGGCATAGAAAGTGCCAATCTGTCTTATACTACCGGTCAGCTGCATTTGTATCTTACAGCCGGTACAGACCAGAAGGAAATATTAAAACAAATCCGGAAAGCTGCAAGTCAGGTGCAGGAAGGTGTTGTGTGGAAAAAACATAAAACTGCCAAAACAGCAAAACACGAATCTGAAACACATAATGCCGAACTGGTATTATTAATCATAAGTGCTGTCATCTTCTGTATCGGCCTTGTAATTCACTGGATTGCCCAGAACGACATGCTCTCCGGTATTTTCCTGATGGCCGCTTATTTGCTGATGGGCTGGGAAGTGCTGTATCATGCAGTTAAAAGCTTGTTCAAAGGCCAGATGTTTGACGAGAATTTTTTAATGAGCATTGCTACTGTCGGTGCAATCTGCATCGGCTCGTGGGAAGAAGCTGCCGGAGTAATGCTGTTTTATCGGATTGGTGAATTATTTGAGCATATTGCTGTAGAGAGAAGCCGTAATTCTGTGATGCAGGCAATTGATATGCGTCCGGAAACTGTACAGAAAATTTTCAGTGCAACAGATATCCGCACGATTCCGGCAGAACGTGTTAAAGCAGGCGATTTGCTTCTCGTCAGGGCAGGGGACAGAATCCCTGTAGATGCTGTTGTCAGAAAAGGAGAAAGCTCTGTAGATGCTTCTGCAATGACAGGGGAATCCGTTCCCGTATCTGTCAGAAAAGGGGACGAAGTAATGTCGGGCTGTATAAATCTGAACGGTGTTTTAG
Organism: uncultured Ruminococcus sp.; assembly: GCA_902796255.1. Classification (GTDB taxonomy): domain Bacteria; phylum Bacillota; class Clostridia; order Oscillospirales; family Ruminococcaceae; genus UBA3855. The sequence goes on along the minus strand of CADBOP010000049.1, from coordinate 5,685 downwards.
AGATACAGGCCTCTGCCGGATTGAAAGATTCTATGATTACCAGAATTTTAGACAGTGTCGAAAACGCTGCTGCCGGAAAACCGAAGCTTGATAAATTCATTACCAGATTTGCAAGAATTTATACACCTGTTGTCGTAACGATTGCTGTGCTGACGGCAGTTATCCCTTCTCTGGTGACCGGAAACTGGTCACACTGGATTTATACAGCTCTGAATTTTCTCATGATTAGCTGTCCGTGTGCATTGGTGCTGAGTGTGCCGCTGGCATTTTTCTCCGGTATCGGTGCAGGTTCAGCAAAGGGGATTTTATTCAAAGACGGCATTTCTCTTGAGGCGATTGATAAAATCAAGGCTGTTGTCATGGATAAGACGGGCACGCTCACAAAAGGTGTTTTCACAGTGACAGAAGCAGAAACCAAGGACTGCAAGACAGAAGAATTATTTCAGTTATGTGCAGCCTGTGAAAGTTATTCCTCCCATCCTGTTGCCAAGAGTATTTTAGCATATATGCAGGAACAGGGAATTTCTTATGAACCTGCTAAAATGGTTCGGGAACTTGCCGGCCGTGGCATTATCGGACAGGTGAACGGAATGCAGGTTGCCTGCGGCAATGAAAAATTAATGGAAGAATTAGAAATTGATTATCCTGAGCATATCAACTCCGGAACTTGTGTTTATGTCGCTGTAAATGGTTCTTATTATGGAAGATTAATATTATCTGATATGCCGAAAGAAAATTCTGCTGCAACAGTAAAAAAGCTGAACCAGAATGGAATCTATACAGTAATGCTGACAGGCGACAGCTCGGAACATGCACGGAAAGTTGCAGAACAGTTGGAAATTCAGGAAACACATGCCGGATTGCTGCCGACAGAAAAACCGGAATATCTTAAAAAAGTCCGTGAAGCCAGAGGAGCTGTCATGTTTGTCGGGGATGGCATTAATGATGCTCCTGTGCTTTCCGGTGCGGATGTCGGTGTGGCTATGGGAAGCGGTGCAGATGCGGCTATGGAAGCGGCTGATGTGGTACTGCTCCGGTCAGACCCGAAATATCTGCTTTCTGCTATGGAGATTGCAAAGCGGGTGAATCAGACAGCAAGAATTTGTATTTTCTTTGCACTGGCTGTCAAGATTTTGATTATGCTGCTTGGTTTCTGCGGATTTGCGAATATGTGGCTGTCTGTCTTTGCGGATACTGGTGTCACTATCCTGTGTATCGTGTTAGTGTTATTCCGGATTCATTTTTATTACAGAAAAAAATAAATACAGAAGCACGGAAGAGAATAAAAAATCTTCCGTGCTTTTATCTGTACTCTTTTCTCTTATTTTTATCTGGAAAGCTGTGTAATTAAATCTGGCAGAGCTGTTTCAAATTTGACACCATACCAGTGAGAAGCATCATCAAGAGTATTTTCAATGCATTTTACTGTATAATCCGCAGCTGTCCGAGCCGCTTCAAATATAGTCTGTCCATGCAGATATGCTCCGATAAAGGCTGAGGCATAAACATCACCTGTACCGTGACTGCCCTGTGAAAGCTTTTTATGCTGATAATACTGCATCTGATTTTTATCTGCAATCACAACGCCTGTTGTTTCAGGTGTATAGCTGATTCCCGTCAGAATAATCCTGTTTGCTCCGGCATTATGCATTTTCCGGATAATTTCAGAAATGTAAGTTTCCTCATAAATTTCCTGATAGGGTGTATCTGTCAGCAGACAGGCTTCTGTCAGGTTCGGCAGCATCACGTCCGCATGAAAGCAGAGCGGTTTCATGGCATCTGCATAGGCTTTGTCAAAAGCAGGGTACAGCTTGCCGTTGTCGGCCATGGCAGGGTCAACGAAAGTCATACTGTTTTCTTTGCCATGTGCTTTAAAAATATCAGTTACAAAATGAATCTGCTTTTCGCTGCCGAGATACCCTGTATAAAAGGCATCGAATTTAATATTTTCTTTCTGCCAGTATGCAGAAATGACAGGCATATCATCTGTCAGGTCACGGCATGTAAAATTCTTGAATGCTGTATGTGTAGACAATACAGCTGAAGGAAGAATACAGGTTTCCACACCGCAGGCTGAAAGAATCGGCAGAGCGACAGTTAAAGAACACTGTCCTACACAGGAGACATCTTGAATTGTTAAAATTTTAGGATAAGTTTTCATGATTATATTCACTCACTTTCTAAGAGAATCATAACACAAAATTGCAGATAAGTCAAGAAGAAATGGCTTGTTCCTGCATATTTCACAAATAATTTACCCGCAGCAATAAAAAAGTCATTGACTTCTGACAAAAAATATGTTATAATAAAGATATATTTTTGAATCAGAAAGGAAGTCTGTATTATGGGCTTATTAAAAGCAGTATTCAGTGCGGTTGGCAGTACAATGGCTGACCAGTGGAAAGAATTTTTCTATTGTGAGAGTCTTCCGTCAAATGTGCTTGTCACCAAAGGGCAGAAAAGAGTTTCTGCAAAATCTTCCAATACCAAAGGCAGTGAAAATATTATCACCAATGGCAGCGGGATTGCAGTGGCAGACGGGCAGTGCATGATTATTGTAGATAACGGCAGAGTTGTGGAACTTTGTGCTGAACCCGGTGAATATACGTATGATACTTCTACAGAGCCAAGTATTTTCTCCGGCAGTCTGGGAAGCAGTATCAAAGAGACATTCAAAATCATCGGCAAGAGAATCGGCTATGGCGGTGATACCGGCCATGACCAGAGAATTTATTATTTTAATTTAAAAGAAATTATGAATAATAAATTTGGCACACAGAACCCCGTACCGTTCAGAGTTGTAGACAGAAACATTAATCTGGATATTGATATTTCTATCAGATGCAACGGCGAATATACTTACAGAATTGCTGACCCGATGCTGTTCTATACAAACGTATGCGGAAATGTTTCACAGAATTATACTTCTGACCAGATTGCAGGTACATTGAAAGCAGAATTTTTAACCGCTTTGCAGCCGGCTTTTGCACAGATTTCTGCACAGGGTGTCAGATATAGTGCTCTCCCCGGATATACACAGGAAATTACAGACGCTATGAATCAGGCTCTTGCTCAGAAATGGAGAGAAAAACGGGGAATTGAAATTGTTTCTGTAATGATTAATTCTGCAACAGCTTCCAAGGAAGATGAAGATTTAATCAAACAGGCTCAGCGTGCCGGAATGCTCCAGAACCCCGGAATGGCTGCGGCTACACTTACGGCTGCACAGGCAGATGCAATGAAAACTGCTGCCGGAAACGCTGGCGGGGCACATATCGGATATATGAATATGAACCTTGCACAGCAGGCAGGCGGTTTAAATGCACAGGCTCTCTATCAGATGCAAGCACAGCAGCAGGCAGCACATACCAACGTTCCCGAAAATGCAGATACATGGACTTGTGCCTGCGGTGCAAAGAATACAGGCAAGTTCTGTGCAGAATGTGGTAAACCGAAACCCGTTTCCAATGGCTGGACATGTACCTGCGGACAGTTCAATCAGGGCAGATTCTGTGCAGAATGTGGTAAACCCAAACCCGCTGGCATTAAGACTTACCGCTGTGACAAGTGCGGCTGGAAACCGGCTGACCCGTCTAATCCGCCGAAATTCTGTCCGGAATGCGGTGACGTATTTGATGAAAATGACGAAGTAGCAGAATAATATATTTTATCAGAAAGGCGGTTTTTCCGCCTTTCTGAATCTTGATATTAAAATGATATAAGGGGAGAATTTTTCAGTATGTTTCAGTTTATATTAGGCGAATGCGGTACAGGAAAATCTACAGAACTGATGTGCCAAATCAAGAAAGATTTGGAAAATCAGAAACAGGTGATTCTGATTGTACCAGAACAATTTTCATTTGAGGCAGAAAAACGGCTTTATGATTTTTTAGATGTCCGTCTGTTTAATCAGATGAAAACTTATAGTTTTTATACACTGTCACAGGATATTTTATTAAAATGCGGAAATTCCGGAAAATCCTATGCTTCCGAACAGGAAAAACTGTTGTTTCTGTATCAGGCTGTACAGGAATGCGTGCAGAAAGATGCATTGAAAATTCTGTATCGGCAAAGTACACCAGATTCCCTTGCACAGCTTCAGAAACTTGTAGCAAAAATGCGGAAAGAAGGGATTACTGCTGAAAAAATGCAGGAGATTTCTCCTGTATTTACAGATTCTGTACAGTTAAGAGACAAGACACAGGATATTTCTGAAATTTTAAGTGCTTATGACAGGATTTTACAGGCACATGGTTTGAGTGATAATCTCAATGACCTGACAGGTGCGGCACAGCTTGCAAAAAATCATGCATTTTTTGAAGATATGCATGTGTATATGGACGAGTTCGGCACATTCTCCGGTGACCAGTATCAAATGATAGAAACTATCATGGAACAGGCAGAAAGTTTTACTATTGCTATTCGTGACAGCCAGAATGCCGGAAATATGATTTTTAAAAACGGACATCAGACATTTTTGAATCTGAAACAAAAAGCACAGGAACTTCGACCAGCTTCTGTGAAAACAAAATATTGTCAAGTATACCAGCGTTCTGCTTATGCTGACCTGAAAGCGGTTGCTTCACAGATTTTCCGCACAAATACAAAACAAGTGCCTTATCAGGGACATGTGCATGTGTTTCATGCAGATGATGCTGTTTCTGAAATAGAGTATATCTGTGCGACTATCTATCATCTGCTGTCAAAAAATCCCGCTCTGCATTATCGGGATATTGCAATTGCTGTGAAAGAACCGTCTGTTTACAGACCTTTGCTGGAACGGGCTTTTTCAAGGTATCATCTGCCTTATGATATTGCAGCCGAAAAATCTGTGATACATACGGAATTGATTCGCTATTTTCTGACTTTGCTGGAGATTATTTCAGCTTCTGACTGGCATACAGATGTAATTCTGAAATATCTGAAAAACAGCTTTTCCAGTTCTGACAGGGAAATTGTCGCTATGCTGGAGCATTTCTGCTTTACTTGGAGTATTGACAAAGAAGACTGGACACAGAAATTCTATGCTGAAAATCAGAAAGAATTAAACAGCCGTTCAGAACCGTTTGAAGGGAAAAAAATAGAACAGCTCAGAACTCAGTTTATCACAGAAATGCAGAATCTGAAAAAAAGCTGTGAAAAAGCAGATGTCCGCAAAGTGTGCAGAATATTATATACATATATGGCAGATAAAAAAACTGCTTATGAAGAAATACTAAATCAGAAAGCGGAATCACAGGGAGAAGGCGTTCTCAAACAGAATGAATTTGTAACACTCTGGGATATGCTTGGGGATACTATGAATACAGTTGTGAAAAATATGGGGGCGGAAATTCTGTCACTGAAAACACTGTATCAGTTGTTTCTGATGCTTCTGAAAAACAGCAGTTTTTCCACACCGCCGGAAACACTCGACAGCATTCGGGTAATTGAAACGCTCTATGAAGTGCTGACCGTCCGGCTGAATTCTCCTGCTGTGGTATTCGTGCCGGGGGCTATAAATGGTGTATTTCCGTCTGAAACACATCTGCATGGTGTCTTTACAGAAAAAGAACTCCGGCAGTTAGAAGAATATCATATTAAAATTTCTCATCTTTTGCCGGAAATGTATTCTGATGAACTTCTGATTATCAATAAACTTCTGGCTTCTCCGTCAGAACAATCGTATTTAACTTATCCGGAAAT
>CADBOP010000048.1 GCA_902796255.1 uncultured Ruminococcus sp. | reverse complement strand
ATATTTGTTCCCGTTTGGCTGGGGTGAGCTCTGGGGTGTAGCTGACAGAACGGATTATGACCTGACACAGCATCAGAATCATTCCGGCAAATCTATGGAATATTTTGACCCTGAAGATAATTCCAAATATATTCCGTATGTTATTGAGCCTTCTCTCGGTGTAGAGCGTCTGTTCCTGAGCATTCTGACAGAAGCCTATGACGAAGAAGTGCTGGATGCAGAAAAGAATGATGTACGTACTGTCATGCATTTACATCCGGCATTAGCACCGTTCAAGGCTGCTGTGCTGCCGCTGTCGAAGAAACTTTCTGACGAAGCAAGAGAAATTTTCACAAATCTTTCCAAGAAATTTCTGGTAGACTTTGATGATATTGGTGCAATTGGCAGAAGATACCGCCGTCAGGATGAAATTGGCACACCGTTCTGCATTACTTATGATTTTGATACCAAAGAGAAAGACCAGTGTGTGACTGTGCGTGACCGTGACACAATGGAACAGGTTCGTATGCCTATTACAGAACTGGAAAAATATCTTGAAGAAAAACTTGCTTATTAATTTTATCAGCAAAGAAAAGACCCCTGTCAATATCCGGCAGGGGCTTTTCTTTGCTATGGGAGAAGAAAATATTTTTATTCATTGAGATTCAGCAGACCGACAATATGTTTCATAATCATGAGCGAATCTGTAGAAGTCGGTGTGCCATCCCCGTCCACATCGGCATTTTTACGGCCTTGTTCAGAAAGCATTTCTTTGCCGAAGATAGTTTTATTCAGTGTAATGACATCTAAAATATTAACTATATCATTTTCATCTGCATCACCAGGTACAATTGCAACAGGAGCAGTTTCAGACTCTGTTTCAGTAACTTCGGCCTGAGATTCTGTTTCAGTGACTTCAGTCTGAGCTTCTGTCTCAGATTCTGTTTCTGTCGGTTGTGGTTCAGTTTGCTGTTCCTGTAAGAAAACAGTATAGTTTACACAGTAAGCTGCCTGCCCGTTTGAGCCGAATGTCACAGTATCGCCTTCACTGAAATTCTTCTGATAAATCACAAAATCCACATCATTGGAGGATTTCGCCGTCAAATCGGTTTTTGTCCAGTCTGTCAGGAAAGCAGGTGTATTTTCTACTCTGGAATCGACAGCAACAGAGACTGTAATATTTTTATCAGCAATCACTGTGCCGATAGTATCACCTGTATAATTTTTAGAATCACATGCCGTCAGAATCTGTTCTGCACCCTGCAAAGTTTCCGGCAGTTCTGTGAAAGTAAAATCTCTGTCACCAAATACCATAGAACCGACAGCAGCATTTTCTGTAAATTTCCAGTCAGCAGCATTTTCTTCATCACTGACAAGCAGATTTTTTGCAAGAATACCGTTTACCGGAACAGCATCTTTATTGAACTGAAACCAGTTCATATTCACAAGATAGCCTTCTCCGCCGGTGAATCTGATATATAAATTATGTTTTCCGGAAATTGTGGGAATATTGAAAGTAACTGTTTCCCACTGACCGAAACTTCCTGTTCCGGAATAAGAGACTTTTGCAGCAGGTGTATTCAGATTATCGAGATATAATTCTATTCCTGCCGCATTACCCGATACTCTTGCTGTAAAGCTCTTTGCACCGTCCTCAAAATCAAGACGCTTGTATAATACATAATCACCGTTTTCGATATAGCCGATATTCTGATTTCCGGATGTATCAGAAGTATCTTCTGTTCTGATACCCTCCTGTGTATCAAAATTTTCTGCTTCTCTCTGTTCAAAAGCAGAAGTATATTCCAGAGCTGTTCCCGTCTCCGGAGAGCGTGTGACAACCCCTTCGGGAAATGCATTGACAGTCAGGTCATTGATATAATATTCAATATTAGTATAACCTAATCCGCAGTAGTCACCGTTAGTATCTGTAGGGTCATTCGGATTCAGTCCACGGAGTTCTTCCCATTCGTCATCCATGCCGTCATTGTCATTGTCTGTGATTTCTTTTGTCATGACAGCGGCCGGATATTCATAAGTCACACCACACTGGATATGATATTTATCAATATTTGTCTGATTGGCATCTGTTGCATCAGCATAAGCTGCTGTACCACTGCAAGAACCTGTACCATTAGCGGTTTCATAGGCACACTGCTGGTCAATCGCCGTTCTTTTATCAGAAGCGATGCCATTTCCGGCAAAGCTGATAACATGCTGATAAGAAGCCGCTGCACTTTCACATGTAGAAGCAGTCGAAACATTTTCACCGTTGACAGTCGTCTGGAACGGAGAAGCACTATATAAATCATTTTTGGTAATGCCAATAGATTCTTTCACAGTCACACCAGCCCAGTTATCACTGGTGATGCTGTTGAGGCTGCCGTCCTGCATAATCATCTGATTACCTGCACAGTAGACTTTAAAATTTTCCGGTTTTGTACCACTGTCCACATACATCCAGTGATAGCCGCCTGTCGTACTGTTTCCGGCTTTGAGGGTATTATTGACATAGTTCAGATGACCGATTGTACCATATGCCGTCTGATAGCCCCAGTCATAGATAATATTATTTGTGAAATCGGCAGTCTGCTGCCCTTCGACTTTACCACGGAAATTTCTGGAAACGTTGTGAATAATTAAATTATGGTCAAAAGTCAGATAGCCTTTGCCCATCATAATGCCGAAGCCGTGCAGCCCTTTGGCATGACCGCCCCAAGAATCAGCAGGGCCTAAAACAGAATACTGTACTGTATAATACTGGTTATTGGAATATAAGCCCCATTGTTCATCTGTTGTCCAGCCCATAGAGCAATGGTCAATAATTGAATTAGACCCCTTTGCACCGCCCCATGCATCATTTCCGGAACTGGTAGAAGCATAAGGGCCGGGGCGGGAGCTGATAAATCTGCAAATGATATTATCTCCGCTCATACCCATTTTATAATTCTTGAGTGTAATTCCTGAACCTCCGGGGGCTGTCTGTCCTGCAATTGTGATATTACTCTGGCAAAGAATATTACTTTTCAGTTCGATTGTACCACTGACATCAAAAACGACAATTCTGCCGGATTTGCTGACAGCATCACGAAACGAGCCTGTACCGGAGTCATTCAGATTTGTTACATGATAAACCTCACCGCCACGGCCGCCTGTGGCATATTTACCTGCCCCGACCGCACCGGGGAAAGCTATCAGACTTTCGGCAGCCTTTGCTTTCTGGGCATTCTGTAATGAAACGCCTGTCATTGGCGTGATACTCAGCAGAGCCGCACAGAATGCAGCGAGGTTTCTTCTGAATTTTGATTTTCTTATCATAGCAAGCAATTCCTCCTAAAATATTTATTTTCTGTGAATAAATTTTATCTGTTTTTATTTTATCATATTTTATAGAAAAATGCAATTGCATTTTCCATTTTTTTTATTGCATTTCTGATTCTTCTGCTTTCAGAAAAAGTCCAGTAAAATTAAGATACTGGACTTTTTCACAGATTACTAATTATAATTCAGTTATCAGGCCGACAATATATTTCATCAATGTGAGAGAATCCGAAGAATCCGGAAAGCCGTCACCATTAAAATCAGCGGCTGCATTCTGTTCTTTTGTGAACGCTTCTTTCCCCATAATGGCTCTGTTAATGCTGATAACATCCAGAATATTTACAAAATTATCCTGATTGACATCACCTTTCATATCAGTTTCTGTTACGGATTCTGTTTCTGTCGCACTGGTTTCTGTTGCAGTTGTCACAGTAGTAACAGTAGTTTCCGGTTCAGTCGTTGTAGTGGTAGTTTCTGTTGTTGTTTCCGGTGTTGTTGCCTTTGTGGTAGTAGTTGTTGCTTTAGTTGTTGTAGTTGTTGTTGTTGTTGTTGTAGTTGTCGTTGTTGTTGCAGCTGTTGTTGTTTCAGAACTGATGTTCCATTTCTGGCAGTCATTGCCATTGGATTCATACTGCTGTACATTTGCACCATAATCGGCACTTGCATTGATAACTTCTACTCTTGCCTTGTCCGAAGAAGCATGTGTCAGAATCCCATAAGAACCATCTAAATTTTTAATAAATCTGAACAGCATGGCACTGTCTTTTGAAGAGAACGTTACGATATCAATATTTCCGCCATTGTCGCTGCTTTCTGCTTTCAGCACATAAGTCGGGTCTTGCAGAGAACGGATATAATAATAATTTCCTGAACCAAATGCTTTTAATACCCATTTCTGACAATCAAAACCATTTTCTCCCCACTGCTGTACATTGGAATTATCTGCCATTGCACCATCAGCAATATCCATTACCAGACCGCTGTTGACATTCTGGAATGTATATGCCACACTGGTATCCATTTCAATTCCTAAATCCGGAACAGATTCCAGAATCCAGTCCTGACAGTTTGCACCATTGATAGTCCATTCCTGTACATTTGCACCATAATCCATACTGCCATTAATGACATCTAAAGCAGATTTTTCTCCGGAAACTTTAGTTCTAATTTTATAAGAGCCGTCAGCATTTTTAGTGAACATAAATTTCTGGTTATCTGCGGCCTTATATTGATAAATATCGATATTAGTACCATCTGTGGATTTTTTGCCTTCTACATCCAGTACATAAGTACCGCCGTCACTGACAGAAGAAGCGATATAATAATATCCGTCTCCTGCACTGTAGAGTTTCCATGTGTTCCAGACACCGGAATTATTAGTGCCCTCACCGTTTGCACCCCACTGCTGGACATTTGCACTGTTTTCAGCGGCATTGTTAGCCACTTCCAGATATAAGCCGCTGTTGACGTTTTTAATCATGAATGCAGAACCTTCTGCAAAAGTTGCAGGTGTATAATTATCTTCCGGCTCTGTCACAACAGAAGAACCACCGCCGGAGGTATTCGGAATACTCGGACTTGTTTTCTGGGATACACCAGAGCTGAAATGATAGCCGATATTTTTATAAGTACTGCTGGATTTGGTTTCTGCCAGACCGCCGAAATTAGGAGAACCGTCAGAGTTTCTTGCTGTTTTATGAAAATCATTTCCCATCGCTGCAATTGTCAGAGAAGTAAAATCAGAATCAGACGGAGAAGCTTTTGTACCGGATTTGACAGCACTGCCCTCAGCAGTAAATGAACCGTAATAATAACCGCCATTATAATACAGTGTATTTTTCACAGTGCCTTTAAATTTATCCGTACCGGTTGCAATACCTGCTGCATTGGTTTTAGATACTTTAGAAGTATTAAAATAAGATACTAATCCTGTCAAAGTTGCGGTGCTGTTGCTTCTGTATACCAGATAATTGGCCTTGCTCTTGCCGCCGAGATTATTATTATAAGCTGTGCAGTTTGTCATTTCGCCAAATTCGGGATTATTATTATCAGTAAAACCGCAGTTCAGGTTTTCAAAAGCAAGACAGTTTTCAACAACGTGCCGAGTACCGACACCACCACCGCCAAGCTTAAATCCGTTGCCATCACAGTCGCCATAGCCCTTGCCCGTTTCTGTATAGCCGTTACGGAAGGCAGCACAATTCCGGATAGTGACAACACCAATTGCACCAGTGGCTTCTTTTGCGTACAAATCCCAGCCGTCATCGGAATTATTATAAGAAAAACAGCCGTCAAATACATTTCCATTGCCGCAGGTCAGTTTTGCAGCAAAGCCATCTGCATTTTCCATAGTAGCATCATCGCAGGTATTCTTGGAAGTACAGTTTTTAATTAAATTATTTGTCGGCCAGTCAGAAATGCTTGTTGCACTGGAACGGTATCTTGAAACTTGCAGACCGGTATCCTGATTCTGATTAAATACCATCATTTCGACAATATTATTATTACCAGAAAGCAGCATACCATTATCACCTGCTTTTGTGATTTCAAATCCATAGAAATGCCAGTAAGAGCCATCCAGAATGACACCGTAATTAGAATCGCCTGTTCCTTCTTTGGAGAAATCGAACACAACATCTGCACCGTTATAAGCTGCAATCGTCTTATATTTTCCGGAAGAACCGGAGTTCGTCTGTTCGATTTTCAGCGGCGAAGAAAAAGAATAAGTTCCGCCCAGCAGATAAATATAACCGCCGGCCTGTACGGAAGTAATTGCTTTTGCAACAGTTGTCGGGCTGGATGTACTTGAACCATCACCAGTACCATTTGGAGAACAGTAAATTACATTACTTGCCGCCGAAGCTGTTAACTGTGCCGGAATGGCATTCGCCGGAATGGCAAAGGCACTCACAGCCAGCAAAGCCGCTGTTACTTTTTTCAGTTTGTTTTCATACATGATAATTTCCACTTTTTTATGTTTAAGTTATATTTTTTAATTTTTTCATATTAAATATATTATATCAGATTTTTCCATAAATAACAATTGGTATATTCAACAAAAAATATACTATTTTTATATTGCATTCATGTGAATATTTCTAAAAATAGAATTTAAAATAGAAAAAGTAAGATACTGGACAAGTTTTCTGATTTGTGTTATAATAAAATCAGAAATTTTTTTAAGGAGGTCTTATCTTGGAACAATATGATATTACCGGCATGAGCTGTGCAGCATGTTCCGCACGAGTGGAAAAAGCTGTTTCTTCTCTGGAGGGTGTCACATCCTGTAATGTCAGTTTACTGACAAACTCTATGGCTGTGGAAGGTTCTGCCTCTCCGGCGGAGATTATCACTGCTGTAGAACAGGCCGGATATGGTGCAGCTGTGAAAAATGCAAAGCAAACGGTTTCTGCTCCGGATGCTCTCGAAGACAAAGAAACTCCCCGACTGAAAAAACGCCTCATTGCCTCTCTTCTGTTTCTGATTCCCCTGATGTATATTTCCATGGGGCATATGATGTGGGATTTTCCTCTGCCTGCATGGTTCGGAGGAAATCATGTCGCTATGGGTCTGATGCAGCTGTTACTATCTGCAATTATCATGATAATCAATCAGAAATTTTTTATCTCCGGTTTCAGGGGTCTGCTGCATAAAGCCCCTAATATGGACACCCTTGTTGCAATGGGCTCAGGTGTTTCGTTCCTTTGGAGTGTCTGGATTTTATTCGACATGACCAAGGCTGTACTTGACCAGAATACGGAACAGGTGATGCAGGATATGCATCAGTTCTATTTTGAATCTGCCGGAATGATTCTGACTCTGATTACAGTCGGAAAACTGCTCGAAGCCTATTCAAAAGGCAAAACAACAGATGCATTGAAAGCTTTAATGCATCTTTCACCGGAAACTGCTGTACTTGAACGTGACGGAAAAGAAATCACAGTTCCTGTAAATCAGGTCAGAACCGGAGATATTTTTCTTATCCGTGCCAGCCAGCATATCCCTGTTGACGGACTTGTATTAGACGGCCAGAGTGCTGTTGATGAATCCGCTCTGACTGGTGAAAGCATTCCTGTTGACAAATCTGCCGGAGATACTGTCTCGGCAGCAACGGTAAACCAATCCGGCTTTCTCCGCTGTCAGGCAACAAGAGTCGGAGAAGATACCACACTTTCACAAATTATCAAAATGGTCAGTGATGCCGCTGCAACGAAAGCTCCGGCTGCCAAGACAGCCGATAAAGTTTCCGGCATTTTTGTGCCTGTCGTGATGAGTATTTCTCTCCTGACACTGTTTCTCTGGCTGCTAACTGGTCAGAATACCGGATATGCCCTTGCAAGAGCCATTTCTGTATTAGTCATCAGCTGTCCTTGTGCGTTAGGACTGGCAACACCTGTTTCTATCATGGTCGGAAACGGAGTCGGTGCAAAAAACGGTATTTTATTTAAAACCGCTGCTTCTCTTGAAGAAACCGGAAAAATTCAGATTATCGCCCTTGATAAAACCGGAACTGTCACAAGCGGTCAGCCGGAAGTTACAGATATTTTATCTGACAATCCGGAAGTACTGCTCCGGACAGCTTATGCTCTCGAAAAGAAAAGTGAACATCCTCTCGCCCGTGCAATTGTCAGATATGCAGAAGAACATCATATTTCTGCTCCGGAAATCAGTGCATTTCAAACCATCTCCGGAAACGGACTGACTGCTGTGCTGAATCAGCAAACCATCAGCGGGGGCAATCTGCATTTTATTTCTCAGAGAGCAGAAATTTCTCCGGAATCAGCAGCTTCTGCCGAAGCTCTGGCACAGGACGGCAAGACACCTTTATATTTTGCTTGTGATTCACATCTGCTGGGGATTATTGCAGTTGCTGACAAAATCAAACCAGATTCCGCAGAGGCTGTCAGACAGTTTGCACAGATGGGGATTCAGGTTGTTATGCTGACAGGCGATAATGAACGGACTGCAAAAGCTATCGGCAGACAAGCCGGTATTGTAAATGTGATTGCTGATGTACTGCCGGACGGAAAAGCACAGGTTATCCAGCAGCTCCGGAAACAAGGCAGAACGGCTATGATTGGTGATGGTATTAACGATGCCCCTGCTCTGACCGGAGCAGATGTCGGCATAGCTGTCGGAGCGGGTACAGATGTTGCTGTTGATGCTGCTGATGTCGTTTTAATGAAAAGCACACTGACAGATGCCGCTGCTGCTGTACGGTTAAGCCGGAAAACATTACAGAATATCCATCAGAATTTATTCTGGGCTTTTATTTATAATTCCATCGGGATTCCCTTGGCAGCGGGAGCATTTATCGCCCTGACCGGATGGGAACTGCACCCCATGTTTGGTGCGGCTGCAATGAGTCTTTCCAGTTTCTGTGTAGTATCGAATGCCCTGAGACTGAACCTCCTGCATATTCATGATACAAAATCAGACAGAAAAAATAAAAATGCTCTGGAAACGCTTGATATCGGGCAGATTTCTGTCAGACCACCGGAATATCTTCTGCATATTGAAGGCATGATGTGTCCGCACTGTGAAGCAACTGTCAGAAAAACGCTGGAAGCTTTTCCTGAGGTTGCTTCTGTCACGGCCAGTCATGAAAAAAATCAGGCTGTATTATATTTAAATTCCAGATTAATACATCTGGAAGAGATGAAACAAGCGATTGCTGACAAAGGCTATACTGTAACAGAAGCAGAATAAAAAACTCCCTGCTCCGGAAATCCGGAACAGGGAGATATTTTTCATATAAAGGCTTTTGTTACTGCATTTTATAGGAATCAATCATTTTCTTGACCATCTGGCCGCCGCTTTTTCCGGCTTCTCTTGCAGTCAGGTCGCCGTTATCGCCGGGCTTCAGGTTAACACCTACTTCATTTGCAGATTCCATTTTAAAACGTTCCAGAGCTTCTCTGCCCTTCTGAGTCATTTCGCCTTTCATAGTTCAATCTCCTTT
>CADBOP010000047.1 GCA_902796255.1 uncultured Ruminococcus sp. | reverse complement strand
TTATGGTTTAATCAGTTTTCCTTGTTTCAGAAGTGCAAGCATTGCAAGATTCTGTTCGGGCTTGCCGGAGAAAGTGTCTGTATAGCCGTTTGCTCTGTAAATCTGTCCACGGTAAGAATAACTGCTCTCTGCACCAACAGATTCTAAAGCAGCAATCAGAGATTCAAAATCTTCTGCACACTGCGGAAAATATGTCACAGGCCCTGCATTTTTTATTAAGAAATACCAGTCTACTTTGCTTTTTCCGCTTAATAGCTTATTAGGAGTTACCCAGCTTTCCGCTGACAGTCCTCTGGAAGAAGAAACTGCACTTTCCAGTACACGGTATCTTTTTGTTTTGGGATTATATCCGGTCAGAGCCATGAAATGGCCTGAAACATGAATGACAGCGACTTTTCCGGAAACAAGCCAGTTCATCAGGCGGGTATCTGTGACATTTCCCCAGTATCCTCCATTATCTGTGAATCTGTACACAGGCCCGTAAAATGCAGAGGCATCAGGATAAAACGGGTCACGGAATGTGCCGCCGCTGCCGGGTCTGTAGCTGCCTCTGGAAGTAGCCCATGTTGCGAGATTATCCATATCGACTTTACGGCCGTTCAGTGCATAGATGGCATTCGCAAGTGAGAAAAGTCCGCAGCCGGAATTATAAAGCGTATCCCCTGTGCCATTCCAGTAATATTTTTTGACATTCCATTGGGGGTCAAACTGGTTATAAAGCCTGCCTCTGGCGGCATTGGCCTGCATCTCGATGACAGGGGGGGCAGTTTGTACAGGGATAACAGCCGGCATTCCGAGGGAAGAAACAGCCATCATTCCGGCAAACAGCAGACCTAAAATTTTATTCTTCTTGTGTGTCATAACTATTCTCCTTCAGTTTTTTATATAATCAATAAATCCAATATTTATATCATAGCATATGTTTTTATTTTTGTCAAGTTTGCAATATGAAAAGCTCTCGGCATAAAGCCGAGGGACAGAATTTTACTTAATACTTGCGAGAGAGTATCAGCTTATCCAGCCTTGGTTAGAATTAATTTTTTTACCCCAATATACACAGCTATCAAAAGCAGCATATCTTCTGGCTGTATTGCAGACTTCAATTATCATGTAATTATTAGTTTGTCTTCTGTTTCTGTTATAAGCATAAAAAGTAACAGTCGGATTGTTTCTTTTGGCTTGTACAGTATGTTTGGATGTCCAGTAAGTACGATTGGCAAAACATCCTGTTCTCCAATTATAATATGCCATCGGGTGAAAAATATCGGTATTGTCACAATCAAGAAATTCTGTGACGGGCTGGAAATCAGCATTACCGATTTTTTTGATACACCGGAATTTAAAGCCTTCCAGCAGGAATTATATTAAATAAAAACCCCTGTTCTGTTTGAAAGAACAGGGGTTTGATTGTTATGAATTACTATGATACTCAGCCGAGTGTAACAACAACTTCGTGAACGCCATCAGCCTGTGCAGGAATGATATTGCCTTCTACAGCGTTGCCGTCAACTGTCATGGAAACAACACCCTTGCAAACATGGTTCGGATTCTTGACAGTGATTTTATAAGTAGCTCCACGGAACTGACGGGTTGCGGTAAAGCCGTCCCATTCGTGAGGAATAGAGGGGTCAACTTTCAGTCCGTTCCAGTCAGGCATGATACCCAGAATATACTGAGAAACTGCTACAAAATTCCATGCTGCTGTACCTGTCAGCCAGCTGTTCTTTGCTTCACCATGACGTGCAGCATCTTTACCAGCAATCATCTGTGCATATACATAGGGTTCTGTTCTGTGCAGTTCAGAATATTTTTCTTCTCTGTAAGCAGGTGCAATCTTGGAATAATATTCAAATGCCTTGTCGCCTCTGCCTGCATAGGCTTCAGCACAGATAATCCATGCATTGTTGTGGCAGAAAATACCTGCATTTTCTTTGTAGCCTGCCGGATATGTGGAAATTTCACCATACTGTACATAATATTTTGTAAAGGCCGGATTGTTCAGTACAAGACCGTGCTCTGTATTCAGATATTTGTCAATAGAATCCAGTGCCTTGATATCTGCACCCTGTTCCTTGCCGACTTCAGACATAACCATGAAGCCCTGCGGTTCGATAAAGATTTTGCCTTCCTGACACTCTTTAGAGCCCATCTTTGCACCAGTATCGTCATAGGCTCTTAAGAACCATTCGCCGTCCCAGCCATATTTCATGATATTGTCTTTCATCTTGTCGATTTCAGCCTGAGCAGCGGCTGCACCTTCTTCGTCACCTTTGTATTTGCACAGGTCAACGAATGCAGGGCCGGCATAAGTGAACAGACCTGCTACCATAAGGGATTCTGCGGTCTTGGAATATTTATCTTCACCATATTTCGGAGATGTGGAAGTCTGGAAGGATTCGCCCGGTTCTTCACTCCAGCAGGAGAGGTTGATACAGTCGTTCCAGTCCGCACGCATAGCCAGCGGCAGTCCGTGAGGGCCGACATTCTGTACAACATGATAGAAGCTCTGCTTCAGATGATGCATCATGGTCTGGGCTTTGGAAGCATCATTGTCATACGGAACCATTTCGTCAAGAATGCCGTAATCACCAGATTCTTTGATATAAGCTGCAACAGAAAGAATCATCCACAGCGGGTCATCAGAGAAGTCGCCGCCGATTTCGTCATTGCCTTTCTTGGTCAGAGGCTGGTACTGATGATAGCAGCCGCCATCTTCAAACTGTGTGGAAGCAAGGTCAATCAGACGTTCTCTTGCTCTGTCCGGAATCTGGTGTACGAAGCCCAATAAGTCCTGATTGGAGTCACGGAAGCCCATACCTCTGCCGATACCGGATTCAAAATAAGAAGCACTGCGGCTCATGTTGAATGTCACCATGCACTGATACTGATTCCAGATATTGACCATTCTGTTCATCTTGTCATCTGGTGTGTTGACAGTATACTTGGACAGAAGAGCATCCCACATAGATTTTAATTCTGCGAGCCCTTCTTCTACTTTTTCAGTTGTATTATACTGCTGAATCATCTCGTATGCACGGGACTTGTTCAGGCTCTTGCCGTCAGAGAGGAATTTTTCACTCTTGGGATTTTCTACATAGCCTAAGATAAAGATTAATTCTCTTGTTTCGCCGGGCTTGAGGTCAACAGCGATGCAGTGAGAAGCAATCGGAGACCAGCCGTCAGCCTTGGAATTAGCAGACTTGCCAACAACTACAGACTGCGGATTTTCAAAGCCGTTGTACAGACCCATGAAAGATTCACGGTCACAGTCAAAACCTTCGATTTCAGAATTTACAGTATAGAATGCAAAATGATTTCTGCGTTCTTTGTATTCTGTTTTATGGAACATAGTAGAGCCTTCTACTTCTACTTCACCTGTATTGAAATTTCTCTGGAAGTTTGTGGAGTCGTCCTGTGCATTCCAC
>CADBOP010000046.1 GCA_902796255.1 uncultured Ruminococcus sp. | reverse complement strand
ATCCACGCCCCCGTATAGGGGGCGACAATTTGTTCTTTCATGCCTTTTTTTACTTGTAAACATTTCAATCCACGCCCCCGTATAGGGGGCGACTTTGGCAATGTAAAAGAGGATGCACCAACAGAAAAAATTTCAATCCACGCCCCCGTATAGGGGGCGACGCCGGAAAATATAGCGGGCAGAAAGTTTCTGTTTTTAATATTTCAATCCACGCCCCCGTATAGGGGGCGACTTCTTCCAATTCTTCTAAACGTGCATACATAACAATTTCAATCCACGCCCCCGTATAGGGGGCGACAGCGAAATTGTACAAAAAGAAACAATCTCTGTCCTTATACTTGTACAATTTCGGAAATTATTATACATATCAATAAGCATAATGCATGTCTTGTATAATAATTTCTTTCAAAATCCGGTGCGAATGATACAGGGTTTTTATGTGAGCATGGCATTCGCACTTATTTTTAAAAATCCTTTTTTGATAACTTCTAATTTATTATAGCATATTTTTTCCACATTGTCAATAGATTTAAAAGATTAACGGCTTTTCAAGGTCTATTGTTTCTTTTGCACCAATATGCTCTACTTTCGCTTTAGATTTGTTTCCCAAATAATAGAAGCGAAGACTGTCTTTTTCCGTATCAATTTCTTTCGTCAGTTTATGTTTCAATTCCAATATTTTAGCGGGGTCAGCCACGCATTCAAATACAGAATTCTGGACACGGATTCCATAATTGACACATTGTTTTGCCACATGACGAAGGCGTTTTTTTCCTTCTGCATCTTGTGTATTGACATCATAAGTAATCAGAACAAACATTAAGCATCACCCCCTGTATATGCATGATTTACTTTTACTTGTACAAAAACGGAGGATAGCAGTCCAAATCTCCACGAATCATTCTGGCAAGCAGGAGAGCCTGTACATAGGGAAGCATACCACGTTGCATTTTTTCGTTTAAATAAGGATGTTTTAATTCCTCATATTTTTGTTTTTCCCAGTATTCAAAGAATATTTTTCTTCCTTGTTCTGAAAGATAGACAGCACCGTCTTCTTTCATATCAAAATGTTCCGGCTGAATAGAACGCTTGTTTATCAAAGTCAATACAAAGCGGTCACAAATGATGGAACGGAATTCTTCCACCATATCCAATGCGAGTGATTTTCTGCCGGGTCTGTCCGTATGCATGAAACCGACATAAGGGTCAAGACCGACTGCTTCCAGATTATAGGCACACATATTAGTAGTGACAGAATAGGCAAATGAAAGCAGGGCATTCACACGGTCGAGAGGAGGTCTTCTGCTTCTGGTATGGAAATAGAAATCATCTTTTTGCTGAAGAATCATATCATCAAATACAGAAAAATAGACTGTAGCTGCTTCGCCCTCAATTCCTCTTAAAGTGTCCATATCAGGAGCATTTTCTGCTTTAGAAACGGCTTCTTTCAAAAAAATGGATTTTTGGGAAAATTTATCACAATCAATGCGAGGGGCATGGTCACGCATCATTCGTTCCAAAACACTACGACTGTTAAAAATCTTGGCACAAATACAATTTTTTGCAATGGCAAGACTTTTTTCAGGATTATCTGCAATGCGGTACTGTTCTCGGCGAAGCAGAACATTTCCTTTTGTTTCTCCCTCAGCTCTTGCGAGAAAACTGCCGTTTCTGCTCATAAACACGAGAGAAATTCCAGATTTTGCACATTTCCCGATAAGGGCGGGAGTAATTGCAGAATGACTAAAAGTAATAATTTGTTCCAAATTATGCAAAGGAATTGGCTGAAATTTTTTACCATTCTGAGAGATAACAATTGTTTCGTTTTCCAGAGAAAGATACATATCCGGCTGATTGATATAAAGTGTTTTCATAATTTTTTTCATGGCAAATTATCCTCCTGATGCAGGATTTTCTGGAGATAGGCGGAAGCTTTTGGTGTTTTGTCCAATTCTGGAAGGCAAATATGTTTTAAAGAACAGGCATTGCAGGATTTTGTTCTTTTTACTTTAGGGGTGTGACGAGACTGGTAAAGCTGGTGCATTTCTGTGATAATTTTTCTGGTACGTTCTTTGAGGGAAGAATCAAATTGTACTTTCAGGCGATGACGTGTTTCGCCATAGTAGAGATAGCCATATGAAATTTCACAGCAGAGCATATCTTCCAGACAGAGAGCCTGTGCAGTTAACTGCAATACATCACAGTCGTCTTCTTTGGGACTGCCACGCTTATATTCTACAGGAATGACGATATATTTTCCTTCCATACCAAAGATAGAAATTCCTTTACTGTTTCGATGAAATTCGACAGCATCACATTCTCCTGCCAGACCAAGTTCTGAGGAAGAAACTGCCATTGCTCTTGTGATAATGGTATCGCCTCGTTTTTCATGAAATTCGGGATTGTGTACATGTTCATGCAGAATAATTCCGTCCATTGTACGGAGGTTTTCTTCCCACTGCTGTTCAATATGGATTAAAGCCCATTGTCTGCGACAAAAAGCGAAATGCTGAATTCCTGACAGCATCAGGTAATCTTCTTCTGAATAGCTCATACAAAATCTAAAATTTCCGGTTCTACATTCGGAAGAGAATCCAGCGTAATTTCATAATCAGAAAAAGACTTTGGATTTTTCACTTTCTCTGTAATATGCAAAGAGCGGTGTACTTTTGCAGAAGAAACATTTGGAGTTTTGCATTGATGTTCCCACCAATACAGACGGCAAACTTCCATACTGCCTTCCGGACGTGCAGAGGAGCAGTCATTTTCAAACAGTGTACAAAGAGCCTGTTTGATTTTCAGAGCATCTTCTTCAGTAAAGCCTGTTTTTTCAGCAAGCTGACAATTGATACTGCCATGCACGACATATAATCCAAAAGAGATGAAATGTTTTGTTCCCATCGTATCAGAAGCTTTTCCTTCTTTCCCGCTTTCACCGTTGACACTTTTTGTAATTTGCATACTAACAATATCTACAGGGGAAATGCTGACAGCATGTTGAATGCTGACAGGTCCTCTTACACCGACTGAAACTGCATCACCTTTAAAAGCGAATACTTGTCCGAAACTTCTGACATCTATCCATTCTGCACAGGCAGTTTGTGCATATTCATCACGATTTGTATTTTTGCCTTTAGAAATTGCTTTCAGTGCTTCATTTCCTTCTGCACGAGAACGCAAACTGTCGAAGCCGTCATTACAGCGGTCATCTGACTGCACAAAGATATGTTCTCCCATATCCTGCAAACGGTTGCGAATTTTACGCTTAATGCAGACATCTGAAATTTCTCCATAGCCTTCATAAGTTTCACGGGGGCGATTTCCATTTAAAGGGTCACCGTTAGGGTTGGCATTTGTTGCTGTAATAATCAGCGAAAAATCAATTTTATGTTGTAAAGTTTCCATATTATTTATCCTCCTTGTTTTTCTTTGGATACAGGTATGCGGTAAAATGGTGATAACCAAGCAGATACAGTGGTTCAAGACGGCTGTTGTCTGCAAATGTTTCGGGGGTCATTTTGTCCATAATCATCTGTATATCCGTCTGAATTTTAGTTTTGTAGGGGTGCTGGTTCAGGTAAGGCTGAATTTTCTCCTCAATAATGCCCCATGTTTGATAGGGAGCTTGTGCAAAATGATTCCAGTAACGTTTTGCATTTGTAATTCGTTTTGACTTGTCTGCATCCTCGTAAGTATCGCTTTCAGCTTTGTCAGCAATTGCCAGCAGACAGCCGTACAGGTAACTTCTGTTTGTTTCATTCGGGTCAAATCCCATTGTAACTGCTCCTTTCTGATTTCGGATTGTGAATATTCTTATCATACCGCAGGCGGTTTCCAGCACTAACCGGTGATTGTAGGATTTTTCATAAGCCAGCGGATTAGAAGCTTTATGATATAAGCTTTGTATCAAATCTTCCGGAATATTTCTTTTGTTCATCACACAGGGCAGAAGACGAAGTATCTGGTCACGGATAAATTTTTCATCACATTTCAGTTCACCGTTCTGTTCTGTGCCATATGCTGATTTGATAATTTCATACAGGCTGAATGATTTTATCATATTATGCTTTCCGTCAAATCTCAGCCATGCAGAATTTTCGTGCCAGTTTTCCAGAGATTTTAAAAATTCTGAACCATGCAGTTCATCATAAAGGGAGACAGACAATCTTCCTGTTGTTGCAGAATCCAAGCCCATTATCATAATCTTTGTATCATCGTCAAATTTTTGTGCATAACCTGTTAAGTATCTGGAAAGCTGTTTTTTGTATAAAGGCATTGTATCCGGATATTCTGTTTCATCGTCATCATACCAATCATCGTCTTCTTCAATAGGTTTTTTATTAAGTTCTTTTGGTATTGGCTGTAAGGCACTTGCCCAGATAATCAGCGTTAAAGAACCAAAATACTGCCCTTGTGTACTAATCAGCCATTTAAGAGCATTATGCATTTTCTGTGAAAACTCGTAGCTAATGGAAAGTGTTTCTTCTTTTCCAGAAAATCTTCCACGATAAGTAAAACCGCTTTCATCATTGGAAGAAATCAGTTTCGCTTTGTCACCGCCGTTTCTGATTTTAGAAGGGTGCTTATAAGTAGCCGGAAGCAATTCTCCTGTTGCATAGCATAGCTGTTGATTTCCCATTTGACTGCTATTGAATTTAATAAAGCTGTCATATAAAGTATTATCCTGCCATGTTCGTGTTTCATGCAGTAAATCATGATAATTTACTACAAACCGAACAAAAGCATCTTCCTGCGGAATGCCTGCAATTTTTTCTTTTTCCAGTAATTTTCCGGTGTCTTCATTCAGTTTCAGCACTCCGCTTTGAACTAAATCATGCATCAGTTCTGATTTTTCTAAATATTGATAGATTGCCGAAACAGCCGGATGAGAATTTTCACTTTCTGCCCATGTTTGAAGCTGGTTCATATAAGCATGAAAATAATCGGAATTGTCTGCACGCCTGCCTTCTGCAAATTTCTGATAATCGCCTGCAATATAAACAAGTTTATCAGATAAAGGCATAGGACAGATACCACTGCTTCTTGCACCGGAATCTTCTGTTACCGGAATAATTGTCACAGCTGATTCTTTTGGAAGTTGTGACGCATTTTTAAAATTTCCGTCTTCATCAATTGTGACTTCAATCTGTGCATTCGCTGTAGAATGTGATATTGGAAGCATCACCGGCTCATTATCCTTATAGGTTCTTGTGCAGTTCAATTCATAAATCTGATACAATTCATTTGTCCAGCTCATCTGGTTCACCTCCTGAAAATTCTGCAAGACCAGTAAAATTTTCTTTACCAAATGGCTTAATTTTCATATCTTTGATATGTCTGGTAATCGTACATTCTTCCGGACGAATAAAATGAATACACCCATCTTCCATAACCGGCTGCCATAGGCGAAGTGTCATTTTTCCTTTATCGCATTGTCGAATTGCTTCATCAGCGTAAGTAATACCGTGTTCCATCAATCCATAGGGAATTGTTCCACAGTGGTCATATGCACCGGAACTATCTCCAAAATGACAAGATTCTACATAAGCCTGACATTCTCTTGTCCCAAGAAAAATATCTCTTCTTCCGCCTCGTTCTATCATACGCTGGGCAATTGCATGGTGCTTTTTAATGTCGTAATCTTTCCATAATTCCGGACGGTTAGGATTTCGTTCAAAATGTGCTTTGACCTGATAATAAACATCTTCCAGATAAGTATAATAAGACAAATCGTTTCCGCCACTGTATTTTATGGGACGCATTCCTTTTCGTACAATACGAATAGGATTCATGATACGGACATCATCTATTATCCACATAATAGTTGGCTTCCAGTAAACGCTGTGCATCACGCCTTTTAGGGCTTCGTATGTCGGAATAGGATAGGTCATTTTTTCTCCGCCGGCTCTTGTCAGAATATCTGAAAATAGGGCATATCTTCCACGGACTGCAAATTCTACAACTGTATCCATCATTTTCCCTCCTTTTCTATTATAATTATATTATACACAAAAAATCTTGAATGTCAATAAATTTAATTAAAAATTAAGAAAAAATTAGCATAGAGTTCATAATTTCCGCACAAAGTATGTTATACTATTAGTGACAGAATGTCATAGGTGCGAATTGACAAAATACCTATGTGGATTGAAATTATTAAAATTATATTATTAGCTGAAATTGCCGTATAGTAAACACTATACGGCAATCTTTTTAAAAAATCAGAAGTTCCTGTTCAGCATTCTCTGTGATAATACCACATTCAGCATCATAAAAAGCTGGTTCTAAAGCTTCTGCATTACAGTGAAGAGAACGAAGAGCATGATTTTCATACAATATTCTGCTTGTATTTTTATAGATACTCACTGTATATCTTTGGGCTTTTCTTAATAATTTCCGGCATTCTTCAAGAGGAATGTTTTTGTCTAATTCTTCAATGATTTGTTCTGCTTCTTCATTATAGGGAACAATGACATCTTGTGTGTGCGTATCAATGACTTGAAATAATGTTCCGGCAGTTTGAAAAGCCTGACAGGTAAATTTCTCTATATTCGGCATTTTTGCCATTTTCCAGCGATTTTTATTACAGGAAAGCAATTCCAGAATTGTAGTAGCATTGTCATCAACTGTTACAGGATAGGAAAGTTTCTGTTCAGCTCTCTGATACAAAAGCTGAAAATACAGACTCTGTATCTCATAAGAAAGATAATCTTTCTCTTTATATTGTGAATTTTCTAAAATCTGCTGTGTCAACTGCTGTGAAAGGCTGATGTCTTCCAGTCTTTTTACTTGTTCTTCTTTTAATTTAATCAGATAAACCGGACATGGGGTTTTTGATTCTCCGTTTCGATTGCACCGACCAGCCGCCTGAGCTGCATTATCCAAACCAGCCAGAGAACGCACAACACAACGGAATGAAATATCTACACCTGCTTCAATCAATTGTGTCGTAACACAAATAACAGGCTTTTCTTGATGCAAAAGTTCTTTCATTTGTGAAATTTTATTTTTTCGATGTACCGGACAAAGATTCGTACTTAAATAAATCACCGGAATTTCTGAAAACATATCTTTCAACAGACGGAACAAATTTCCGGCAGAGGCTTTTGTATTGACAATCAAAAGAAGATTACCTTGCTCTAAAAATTTTTCTTTGCAGAAATCGGCAGCTTCTTCATAAGAATATCCATGAGTGGTAATAGATGAAAAAATTTCTGTACGATGAAAAACTTCAAAATCTTTTGAAAAGTCTCCGGTCATACTGTATTGGGAATCCGTCAGAAGAGGATATTTCGCCTGTTGTATAACAGGCTGTGTGGCAGAACAAAGTATTACTGTTGTACCGCAGATATGTGTCAAAAAATTCATAGCAAGATTGAAAAGATTAACGCATTTCAAAGGAATAGACTGTATCTCATCAATAATAATGACAGCATCTGCAAGTCGGTGCATTCTTCTGACAGCACTGCTTTTACAAGAAAAAAGTGTATTCAAAAACTGTACCATTGTTGTAGCAATCACAGGCGAATCCCATTTTTCAGTACGAAGTTCATATTCATGCAGTTCTTCATCATTTTCTAATTCTGCCAGCAGATTGGAATGATGCTCCGTAAAGCATTCTTCACCGGAAATTGCCTTGATTTCATCACTGTTCTGTTCCAAAATCGACATAAACGGTGCAATGTAAATAATTTTCTTTTTCTGGTATTTTTTGCAGTATTCAATAGCAAATCTCAGAGAAGAAAGCGTTTTTCCTCCTCCAGTTGGAACAATCAACCGACAAACTTTAACAGGATGCTCTGCAAATTTTGCACAGCGTTCAGAAATACTGCATCGCTGAACAGAAATAATATCTGTCTTTTTTGAAAATTCTTCACATTTCTTTTGCATTCGTTCTGACATTTTTCCCCAAAGTTCCTCTGTGTCAAAAATTTTTTCTGTCTTGGAATTTGTCATAAAATCTGCTGTATCTGTTCTGTCAGCATCAATCAGGACAGACTGGAAAAAACGTTCCAGCATTCCCATATAAAAAGCATAAATCTCTTTATTTCCCTGACAAAGTTGTTTTATTTTTTCATCCAGAATCTGATATTCACCTTGAGCATTTTTTAGCAGAGAAATCATTTCTTCCTCTTCTGCAATTTGATTCATATTTTTGCATACTTCCTCATAATTTTCATTTTTTTCCAGACGTTTATGAAAATAATCCTGAAAATTAGAATCTGCCCAGTCATGAATTCCATGATGAGAAAGAATGGTATGTGCAATCAATCTGCTTACTGCATAATATTTTTTTTCATCTACACTCTTTGCCATATGACAAATATATTTTGCTCCGAAAAAACTATGGTCAATTTCCCCTCTGGCTTTTTTAATATTTCCGCAGAGGTAGTCCTGAAAAATGCTTGTCATTTTTCCAGTATCATGCAATAGACCTTGCAATATTCCAATAGATTCTGCTGAAAGAGGAGAAGCATATCTTTTACATAATTCTGAAACCCCTCTACAATGCTGAACAACAGTTTGTTCCGACTTATCTTCTGTTCTAATATGAGCTATCATAAAATCACCTGATTTCTATACAATCTACATTTATTTTATATCATTTATCATATTTTGTCAAGAGCTTTCCAAAAAAATCTATACCAGAATAATTGTGCCTTTGGTGGAATAAAGCAGTCTGCACAAATTGCACAGACTGCTTTTGATTACATCATAGAATAATTATTCATCTTCCTGTTTTTTGAAAACATTATTTTTCATCATCAGGAATGCACCAATTAGCATTAAAGCGAATGCAGAGACAGCCGTTACAGCAGTACCGGAAGAATTATTTCCAGTTTTAGGAAGATTTACTTCTTTTCCGTTCATATCTGTTCCAATACCTGTTTTGGGGTCAATTACATAAATATTAAGAAGATTGCCTTTTTTGTCTTTCATTTGAATTGTTAAAGTACCATCATCATTCAAAGTAGAATCTGTATGTTTTGGGGAGTTGCCAGATTTTTTCTGATAATCTTTAGAAGCCATTTCACATAATTTATCTACAGAAGCGAAATATTTTTCTGTTGTCTTGGTTTCTTCTGTGGCAGTAGTTTCTTCTAAAGTGGTGGTTGTTTGTGCAGTAGTAGTAGAAGTTTCCGGTTCTGTTGTAGTAGTTGCTTTAGTGGTGGAAGTTTCCGGCTTTGTGCTGGTAGTTGCCTTAGTGGTAGAAGTTTCCGGCTTTGTGGTGGTAGTTGTTGTTGTTGTCTGTGTCGTTGTGGTAGTAGTTTCTGATTCTGTTGTAATTGGTTCAGTTTCCGGAGGTGTAGTTTCTTCTGAAAGAATTTCTTCGTAAATTTCTGGTTCAATGACTGCTATCTGGAATTCTTCTGTTAAGTCAGAATCCTCTATACCGAATGTTAAAGTCGTGATTCCGGTTCTGTTCGCTTTCAGGCTGATAATTGCCTTGCCGTTTTCGTCAAAGATTACAGATTCCGGCATAGTAATCTGACCGGACGAACTTTCAGAAACAATAGCTTTCTTGCCTTTTGCAACGGAAGCAGGGAACGCTTCAAGCACAAATTCTGTTTCTGTATCGGCTGGAATTACTTGTTCAGCGTTTACTTTCAGAGAAATGATTTCTTCCGGACGTTCAATTTCTGAATTCACTGCTTTGATAGCAGTTCCGCTGTAACT
>CADBOP010000045.1 GCA_902796255.1 uncultured Ruminococcus sp. | reverse complement strand
CGGAATCAGAATTCCGCATGAAAATAAATTTAAAAAACACTAAGAAATGAGGAGTTTTTCTATGTTTGACATCCGCAATATCAAAGCTGCTATTCTTGATATGGACGGTACACTTATCGATTCTATGGGTATCTGGCATCAGATTGATAAAGATTTTTTTGCCGAACACAATCTGATTCCCCCGAAAGGCATTTCCAATCAGGTCAATAAAATGACCATGCAGGAATGGGCCGATTTCTTTACCCATAATTTCAATATCAATATGACTGGTGAACAGGTTATCCAGAGAATCGGACAGATGTGCTATACTTACTATGCTGAAAAAATTCCGCTGAAACCCTATGTGACTGAATTTCTTGATTTTCTCGACAGTCAGAATATCAAATACGGCATTGCAACAGCTACTTACCGCAAATCTGCCGAAGCTGCCCTGAAACGCTTAGGCATTCTTGACAGAATGCAGTTTGTTCTGACCGCTGAAGAAATTCCCTCCAGCAAGAAAACGCCTGAAATGTTCCTGAAATCTGCTGCCCTTCTGCACAGTTCCGTACAGGAGACTCTTGTAGCAGAAGATTCCCTGCATTGTCTGGAAACGGCCGTGAAAGCTGGTTTCCCTACAATTGCTGTGCATGACAGCTCTGTACCGGCTCACGAGCAGGAACAAATTAAAAAACTTGCTGATATCTATGGCCTGAATTTACTTGAAATCCTGAAAAAAATCAATCCGGAACAGCTTTGAAAAGCGTTCCGGATTTTTTCATCATGCTTCGGGAGGAAGTCTTTCTTCCAGTTCCTGAATTTTCGCCTGATGCTGACTCACTACAGCAGATAAATTTCTTATCATTTCGCCCTGCACACCGACAGAACGTTCTAAAGTTTTCAGTGTTTCCCGAATTTCCGTCCAGAAAGCCGTATAACTTTCTGTATCTGTGGCTTCACTTGTTCCCTTGGGAATATCTCGGATTTCCACCGCCGGAAGCTGATATCTCAGCAAATAATCAGGCGGATTTTCCAGTGTATCCTCTGCCGGATTCACATACTGGTAAGCTGTCAAATCCAGAAACAGCAATCCGGATTCTGTTGTAAACAAACCGCTGATATTCCAGTTCAGATTAATACATGTCCCGTCATCTGAAAGTGTCTTGCTCAATTCCGACTGGGTTTCCGTACCGGATTCTGTGACTCCTCTCATCACAAAAACAAAATCATACAAATCATGTGCATTATGATACCTGTCTACCTGAATCTGCACGGTATCTGCCTTGGATTCTTCCAAAGAAAGCAGATGCTTTATCGGCAAAGTATCAATAAATTTTCCGTTTGCTTTTAACATAGCAAAACAACTCCTTTCATAAAAAGCCGAAAAAAAAAGAAAACTGCACACAAACGTGCAGTTTTCAAATAAAATTCAGAAATCATCTGCAAAACATTAAAATTTTAAATCATACATTGCCATATTTATTATATTTTTCAATATTATCATTTGTAATCAGCGATACCGCACTATACCCACACGACAGAATCGCCACTGCATACAGCAAGCCTAACACTGCTCCGCCGCCTTCTGTCTGTATCAGCAAAGGAATCCCAGGGAACAGCATCATCACAAATGCGACAATATCAATCAGCTTACATAATCCTTTCAAAGCCGGTACAGGTGCTGCCAGCAGCAGTGAACCGATTCCGAACGCTGCCCCGACATAGCCTGCAATTCCTTTCAGTGTAATTGCAATACCGCCTTCGCCGCTTTCTACCAGCTTGTTTCCAAGCCCGAACAGTTCCGAGAAAAACAAACAGAATGCCACTGCACCAATCACACCGACAATTGTCAGAACAATCAGTGTCTTGAACCCCTTCCGTGCCTGTTCCCGTTCCCGTTCTTCACGTTCCTGTGCCATCCGGCGGCGGTTTGCCTGTTTTTCCTCATCAGAAAGTTCCATCTGCGGCAAAGGTTCTTTGCGGGGCATGGCGGCTTCTCTTTTGGCACGTTCCAAATCTTCGTCCTTGAACTGCGGCACATATTCTTCTGTTTCGGGGGCTTCTTCCAGCATGGAATCTTCTCCGGCCGAATCTTCCTGTGTTGGTGCGGGAGCTTTCGGACGCATTTCATTTGGAATCATAGGGGCAGGAATGCCGAGTGCATCTGCACGCATCCGGACAACCTGCATTTGTTTTTCGGCATCAAGATTTAAAAAGGCCTGTTTCAGATTTTCATCAAACTGGAGTTTCTGGCAAAATTCTTCAACAGGGTCATATGCTGCCGGTTCTTCGCCGAGCAAATCTTCTTCGGCAGCATTCAGTAATGCATCATTTACAGAAGCTGGTTTTTGTTCCTGCCATGTCTGTTCCGGCTCATCCAGAAGATTCTGTGTATCCAGAACCGGAGCACCACGTTTCTGGTCATTTCCTGTCCAGACGGCAGGTTCATCATCGAGCAGGCCTTCTAAATCAGCGGCATCGATTTTGGGTGCTCCTTTTTTTTCTGTTTCCTGATAGACAGGTTCTTCCAACTCATCGAGCATATCATCCAAATCAGGCATCAAAAATCACCTCATTTTTTTATTCAGCGTTCAATCATCTGGTCACGGTCAGGGCCTACACCCACCATGCAGACTTTGCATTCGCAGAGTTCTTCCAGCCGCTGAATATATTTCTGGCAGGTTTCGGGGAGTTCTTCAAACTTCCGGCAGTTTGTGATATCATCATCAAAGCCGGGGAAAGATTCATAAACAGGGGCACACTCGGCGAGTTCTTCCAGACTGGAGGGGAAATCACGGAGCTGTGTACCATCGGGCTTGATGTAACCTGTGCAGATTTTCAAATCGCCGATACCGGCAAGGGTGTCTAATTTATTGATGGCAAGACCATCGAGGCCATTGACTCTGACGGAATGTCTGACAATGACAGCATCGAACCAGCCTGTTCTTCTGGGGCGGCCGGTAGTTGTGCCGAACTCACCGCCTTTATTGCGGATAGTTTCGCCGGTTTCATCAAATAATTCTGTCGGGAACGGGCCTTTGCCGACTCTGGTGGTATAGGCTTTTGCAACACCGATGATATTATCAATCATTTTCGGGCCGATACCTGTACCAATAGTGACACCACCGGAAAGCGGATGAGAACTTGTTACATAGGGATATGTACCAAAATCGATATCCAGCAGGGTAGCCTGTGCCCCTTCAAACAGGATGGTTTTGCCGGCTTTATAGGCCTCATAAGTCATAACAGAAACATCTGCCACATAGGGCTTTAATCTTTCTCCATAGGCTTTATACTCAGCAATTACAGCATCCAAATCCAGAGCTTCGCCCTCATAGACAGCAGTAATGATTTTATTTTTGAGTTTGCCGGTAGAGCGTGCTTTTTCTTCAAACACAGGGGGATTAATCAAATCACCCACACGGATACCGCAGCGTTCGTATTTATCCATATAAGTCGGGCCGATGCCTCTGCCGGTTGTGCCGATGTCGTTGCCGCCTCTGAATTTTTCAGAAAGGCCGTCAAGCTTGACATGCCAAGGCATTACCACATGAGCTCTCGGGTCGATTTTCAGATTTTTTGTAGAAACGCCACGTTTTTCCATCTCATCCAGTTCACCGATGAAATCTTTCGGGTCAAGAACAACGCCCGCACCAATCAGGCATTGTGTATCCGGATAAAGGATTCCGGAGGGTACAAGATGCAGCTTATAAGTCTGGCCACCGCTGACAACGGTATGGCCGGCATTATTGCCGCCCTGTGAACGAACAACAACCTGTGCACGGGATGCAAGAATATCAATCACCTTGCCTTTTCCTTCGTCTCCCCATTGTGTTCCGATAACGATATTTGCAGGCATGAAAATTTCCTCTTTTCCTGATATTTTCTGTTTTTGAAAAAACAGAATGACATACATGTATATTATACCAGAAAGCTCACAGAAATGCAAGTGTTTTTTGAAAAAAAAACAGCCGGAAAAAATCCGGCAGATTTTTATTTTTTCTTATTCCTGAATACTGTATCTCTTGACCTGTTCTTTTGTGATTTTAATCGTCTCATCTTTGGGGAAGCGATATAAATTATCTTCTTTCACATAAATCCAAGTTTCCACGCCGGCACTGTTTTTGAGTGTAATTCTGTAATTATTATCGTTATCTCTTGCCGTGACAGCAGTAATGTCCGTGACAACATATTCCACTTCGGTGGTCTGGTCGAGGTCATAACCGACTTTTGCACCACACAGTCCCCCTACAAGCAGCAGAACACCAAAAATAATTGTTACAGTCTTACCATGATTCAGCAGAAGCAGCAATCCCAAGACAGCAAACAGAGCACTGCCGATTAAAATCCACATTCCCATACTTAAAGAAGCCATAATTACTCCACCTTTCTGAAATTTCTATTTTTTGTTTTTTTATATTATAGCATACCAGAATTAAGAAATCAAGTAAAAATTCAAAAAAAGTTCAAAAAAAATTAATTTTTCATCTTATTTTCACAGTCAGAAATTTCCAGTTGCAAAACAGAAAAAACTGCATAGAATATCAACAGCAGAAGAAATCCAATTCCGGAAGAGAGTGGCCAGAGCTCTGTACTGTGCAGAGACTGCCTGCAAAACAGCTCTCTGCACAGTCGGGGTTCAGACAGACTCTGCTTTTTGAATAACAAAGCCCCTGTATGTACAGCAGGGGCTTTTGTGGTGGCAGACAGAAACAGCACAGCTTTTCAGAAAAGCCATGCTGTTTCCGTTATATCTTTGGAGATGGAGATTGATAGACTGCAAAAAATCAGTATTTTTGCTCAGGCCAGATTTTCAGCCTCTGTAGTAAAAATCGCCGAGCTGTATCAGTTTTTCAACGGCTTGTGTATCTTCTGCCGGAATCATGTAATAGTTGCCGTTCACTACGAGCAGATAGCAGGGTTCAGCAGAAATATAGCCTTCTCTGGCCTTGTCGATTACCTGACTCAGCTGCGGACAATATGTCTGCATATCCACATATTCGGGAATAAAGAGCACATCTTTATAAGCCGTATTTTCTGTCTGTCTGAAAATAATATCATTATTCCGGTGCATCATACAGGAAGGATAATTCAGCGAACCTGTTTTATATTCTTCCGGTGCATAGATTCTGATATTCATCTGACGGGCCTCTGATGCTGAAGTGGTATATACAGAATCGGCAAGCACCTGTGAGAAACTCTGTTCTTCAAATCCGTGTTCTTTCAGGAATGCGATTGTTCCGGTACAGCTTTCATAAACAGGCATATCTTCGATATAGCATAAAATTCTGTCTTTACAGAAATTTTCAAATGAAAGATGCTGTATATCTGTCTGATAGATATCTGCGAAAGTTCTGATGGTATTTTCAGAATCATAGACAGGAATGGTCATCATGCTGTTTTCACAGCTGCGGGAATACACAACGTTAAAATAAGAATTATAGGGGAATTCATACTGGTGTGTATTGTCATTATATTTCCAGACATCGTCCCGGAGGCGGTTTCGCATCAGATTTCCATTAGCCTGTATATAGGCATCTGTGCCGAGGCAGATTTTAATCAAATCCAGATATTCATCCGGATAGAGAGAATAGCTTCTGTGAATGATTGTTCCGGCAATGGTATGATAATTTATTGTAAAATCGCCTATATAAAAACGATTATAATAATTCTCATCATAGGAATCATCATAATAAACATCATCATTGTAAGGCCGGCGAGAATCTTCTTCTGTGTATCTTTCTGTATAGCCGCTGGTATCATATATCAGATTATAATGATATTCCTGATATAAAGCGTTCAGATTCGCTCTTGTTGCCTCATCGTTTTTTAAATAATTTCTATGAAATTCCTGAATTTTTGAAATAGTTTCCTTATCTTTGTAAGTCAGCATGTACTGTGTGGAGCGTCTGCCGCTATAGCTGTCAAATGTAATTTCCACAGATGTCACTGTTGCAGCAGCAGGAATATATTTTGTTCTGCCGAAACAGTCTGTAGTAACAGTCAGGAAAAATCCGCCGACAGCCACTGCTACTGTCACAATATAAGTCACAACGCTGAACCAGAATTTTTTAAATCCTCTCTTGCGGACAACTTCCATGATGAAATATACAATTGCACTGAACAGAATCACCGCAATGATAGTATCCTCATCTGCTGCACTGATGCACAGAATGCAGACTGTGACTGCTGTAATAATAATATAATAAATCCAGATATAGATAAAAGGCTTGCTGACATCTTCCGCTTTTCTGTGCTGGTAGAGTTTCCATGCAAGGAATAATAATGCTGCTGTTATCAGAACAATCACAAGAATCCATCTGATATAAGCCGGTATCAGACCGCTGGTTTCTGCACTTCCGCCATAGGCATTATAGGTACTGTCCCAGTATTCATTGAAGTCAATGCCTCTGTCCATAAGCAGATAGAACAGATAAATCAGACCGCCGATGGGGCTGGTATATCCGACAAACTGCCATGAATATTCAAAATCCAGTCCGCTTACACTATCTGTTATCACAGCCAGAACAGCCGCAAATGTACCGGGGAGCAGTAAATTCAATAAAAGATTTGTATAGATATTTTCAAGCATTGTTCCGCAGCAGCTTGCACATACAGCAGAAATTGTATAATACATCCACATCAGAACAAACAAGCCCAGACTTCCCAGAAAATAATATAAATAAAATCCATGAAATTCTTCTGCCTGTGCTGCATCTGTATTGTTCGTTATCATAGGCACCATAATCAGCATAATCACCCAGCCAATCAGGACAGAAACCACATAAGGCACGGTATACATAACAAAGCCGCCCAGATAATTACTGAAAAACCGCTGTGTTCCATTCAAGGGCAAAGAATACAGCATATCGACTCTTGTTTTGTTCCATTCTTCCTCAAAAGAACGTATCCCGCAGAACATCCCCATAAACACCGCTATCCCTGCACAGAAAGCCCCGATGGCTATATATGGTGTACTATCCGCTCCATAATAATAATCCGTCCCGTTCTTATCATCCAGTAATTCCAGATATACGCTCATAAATGCAGAACCCAGCATCAGCGGAATACCCAATAAGAACAAAATGCTGGTAATAATTGCAAATTTCCGGTTCTGGCTGATAATTCTGACAGCGTTCTTCGCCGGATAATTAGTCAAAAACTTTGCTGTCATAGCCTAACACCTCCAGTTCATAGATAAAAATTTCTTCCAGTGACAAGGGCACTAAATCGGCAACAAGCGGCTGATACTGTGCAAGTTCCTGATGAATCTGTTCTTCTGTGCCTTTGGCGATAATATGATAAATACTCTGTGTTTTCTCAAAATGCAGAATTTCCAGATTCGGGAAATCTTCTTTTGTAAAGACTCTTTCTTTTTCTTTAAAGGCTGCCTGAATCTTATGCACTGCACCTTTCAGGCTGTCAAGCTCTCTGTTGAATACAATCTTTCCTTTATGCAGCAGAGCAGCCGTATCACACATTTCATTAATTTCTTTCAGATTATGTGAAGAAATCACAACGGTCAGTTCCCGTTCACACATAGCATCGACCAGCATTCGCTTGACAATAATTCGCATAGTCGGGTCAAGCCCGTCAAAAGCTTCGTCCAGTAACAGATACGGTGTACAGCAGGCAATTCCAATAATCACAATAGCCTGCCGCTTCATGCCTTTTGAAAACGTACTGATTTTCTTATTCATGGGCAGCTGAATAATTTTTTCCAGTCTTTCAAAAATTTCCTCTGAAAAATCGGGATAAAACTGTTTATAAAAATCCTTCAGCTGTTTGAGTGTAAATCCGCCGAACTGTACAGTTTCATCATTGATAAAAAACACTTTCTGCTTGGCACTGACATTATCATAAACAGGCTCATCATCAATCAGCACTTCACCGGCCTCGGCTTTATAGATACCGCTGAACAATCTTAAAATTGTCGATTTGCCTGCACCGTTCGAGCCTAACAATCCGAATGCTGTTCCTTTCGGGATTTCCAGATTCACGCTGTCCAATGCACAGAAGTCTTCAAACTGTTTGACAGTATTTTTTAACTGCATCATGTTTCTCTCTCTCCTTCCTGAGTTTCCTGAATGGTTTCGATACGTTTCTGTAAAGTTTCTTTCTCGATTCCAATTTCGAGTGCATGTCTGACAGAGGTATCGAAATCTGTCAGAACACGTTCCTGTGCCAGCAGTTTATCCGGCTTTGCAATAAAGCTGCCTCTGCCGGCGAGGGAATAAATAATACCGTCACGTTCCAAAAGCGAATATGCTTTTGCAACAGTATTAGGATTTACCCCCAATTCTGTAGCGAGACTGCGAACACTGGGCAATTTTTCCTGTTCGGTCAGGACGCCTTTGAGAATCAGCTCAATAACTTTTCTGTAGAGCTGTTCATAAATGGGTATCCGGCTCATTAAATCAATATCAAACATGCTTTCATACCTTCTTTCTGAATGTCATAATTGTATTATCTGAATTAGTACAGTTATAGTATAGCATACTTTTCCTGATTTGTCAAGAGGAAAATAAAAAATCTTCGGCCGAAACCGAAGATTTTTCAAAAGCAATATTTTATCTGCTAAATTACTTTACATTGAAGTACTGTCTGTCAGCAGTAACGTCTTTGTATGCAGTTGTTGTGACTGCAACTCTGTAGATATATTTGCCTGTGCCGAGCTTGTTGAATTCGATATATTTATCTACATTCTTGAGGTCATAGCTCTTGGTATTCGGAGCAACAGACTTGCTCAGCACCAGCTGATTGTTTGTATTATATACAGCGACTGTAACAGCCTTGATAGTGCTGTCAGAACTTACAGTACCCTTTACAGAT
This sequence comes from uncultured Ruminococcus sp., assembly GCA_902796255.1. Taxonomy (GTDB): domain Bacteria; phylum Bacillota; class Clostridia; order Oscillospirales; family Ruminococcaceae; genus UBA3855. Next base: position 2,008 of record CADBOP010000045.1, on the reverse strand, counting down.
ACCGCACTGCCTCTGGAAATAGTTTCCGGAATGCTTGTGCCGCCGGTCAGGGTTACGCCCTTGTTGGTACTGGCACTGTTGTTGGAAGCATTATCTGTAGTAGAAGTTTTGGTTTCACTGCCGACTGTGAAGTTTTTATTTACAATTACATAGTTATTATTGGTTGCATTTGTTGCAAATACCATATAAGTATAATTTCCGTTCGGCAGCTTGTTAAATTCTACATAATTATCCAGCTTTGATACATCATAAGTCTTTGCATTCGGTACAGCGGTCTTGCCTGTGACAAGCTTCTTGTTGCTGTCATATACACCGACTGTAACAGAAGACATATTAGAGCTTGCAGAAGTTACAATACCCTTAACCGATACCATTGCACCTTTTTTGAGTGTATCCGGAACATTTGTGCCGTTTGCAATTGTCATGACATCTTTGCCGTCAGATACAGTAAAAGTCTGGTTTGTCAGTTCAGAATTCTTGTTTACGCCATTGGAAGCAATTACTTTATAATTATATGTTCCTGCTGCCAGTTTGTTAAACAGAACATCATTGTCCAGCTTGCTGACATTATATGTCTTTGCATTCGGCTCTACAGTCTTGCCGGTTACGAGCTTACCGGAAGCATCATAAACACCGACTGTCAGAGAAGTCAGATTAGAATTAGCAGAAGCAACAGTACCCTTTACAGATACGCCCTTGCCTACAGAAATAGTTGCCGGTACAGAAGTACCATTTGCGATAGCGATAGCGTCAGAAGCAACCTGACCTTCGCCGATTGTAAATGCTTTATTTACCATAATATGATTTTTTGTTGTTTGATTGCTTGCGAATACCATATAAGCATAAGTGCCTTCAGGCAGCTTGTTGAATTCTACATAATTATCCAGTTTTGAAAGGTCATAGGTCTTGGCATTCGGAATAGCCGTTTTACCGGTCATCAGTTTACCAGTAGTATCATATACACCAACTGTCAGACTTTCAAGATTAGAATTGGAAGTTACTGTGCCCTTAACCAGAACGCACTTGCCTTTTGCCAGTCTGTCCGGTACTTCTGTACCATTGGAAAGGGTCATAACGTCTGTAGTCGTAGCAGCAGCCTGCTGGGTGGCATTATCTGTACCCTGCTTTTCTTCTGTTGTACTTGCCGGACTGGGCTTTGCTGTGCCGTCATCAGAAACAGCAAATCTCTGGGAAGTAACAGCATAATCTTTATTTGCTGCATTAGTAACAAGCACTTTATAAGTATAAGTACCATTTGCCAGCTTATCAAATGTAATATCATTATCCAGTCTGTTGACATTATAAGACTTTGCATTCGGTTCAGCTGTCTTGCCGGTTACCATCTTGCCGCTTTCGTCATATACACCAACTGTCACAGAAGTGATATTGGAAGAAGCAGAAGCTACAGTACCCTTTACCACTACAAATTTGCCTTTTTTGAGTGATTCCGGCAAAGTTGTGCCATTGGAAATACTCAGTGTGTCTTTAGAATCCGCAGTTGCCTGCTGTACAGCAGGTGTTTCTGTTGCTGTGGTGGCTGCACTTGTCACACTAAAGCTCTTGTTTGTCAGCACGAAATTCGTATTTGTGCCGTTGGTTGCAAATACCATATAAGTATAAGAACCCGGAGCCAGCTTGGAAGAATATACATATTCATTCAGCTTTGAAATATCATAAGTCTTTGCCTTCGGCAATGCACTTTTACCAGTAACAAGCTTTCTGCTGGAATCATAGATACCTACGGTAACAGAGGTAATATTGGAATCTTCAGAAGAAACAACGCCCTGCACCTGAATGCCTTCGCCCTGCTTTACTGTATCCGGCACAACAGTACCATTAGTAATTGCAATAGCATCATTTGCTGCGGAAGCGGTCAAACCGACAAAATTACTTTCTGCCCGAAGAGCCGGCAGAGCAGCAGCACCTGATGTCACAACAACGGCAGCGAGGACACCGGCAGCAATTTTCTGACTATTTTTCATAAAAAACAATCCTCTTTTCTTTCTCT
>CADBOP010000044.1 GCA_902796255.1 uncultured Ruminococcus sp. | reverse complement strand
TATCATAACATATTTTGAGAAAAAAAGCAAGTGTTTTCAGAAAAAATCTTGATAATTTTCTGAAAAAATTTTTGTCCGGCAGGCGGATTTGATTAAAATCGGCTTATCTGCGTAATTTTGAAAAGCATCTGTCAGGATATTGATATTCAGATTTCCGTCATTTCCGGCAGGGAGAATGACACGAAGCGATAACTCCTGATTCTGTGTATTGGTATTTTTTATAATTATCATAGATTTGATATCTATTTCTTTGAACCCTTTTTTTGTTTTTTTCTGAATCAAGATTTCAGGCTGTTCTATAAAATTCCGGAAAGTTTCCTGCAAATCCGGAATTTCAGGAGCGGAGCATATGACAAGATATTCCGCAGCAGTAATATCCGTTGCCTGCATATGCGGTTCACCGACAGAAACAGCCCGCAGTCCCTCCGGCAGAGCAGAATTTAATTTTTCTAAAATTTCTTCGGGAGAGCGTTCTTCTGTCAGGCGGAAATCCATCACTTCACAGATACTTTCTGTACCGAGTGACAAAGCTAACGGGAACATCAGATACAAATGCGGATGGAAGCCCTCTGTATACCATGCAGGCAGACCGGAACGCCGGATAGCTCTTATCATACAGCGGTTCAAATCCAGATGGGAGATATATTTGCTGATACCTTTTTTCTCGAACAGGATTCTATAATCTTTCAAAAGCACGGCCTCCCCAGACATTGATTTGCACCGCATCCGGCACAGTATTCACGGCATGGCGGTGTAGTCTGTGCAGCATGGGCTTTCTGATTTTCCCTGATTAAAAATTTTTTGGAAACAAGATAATCAATATGATTCCATGGCATAATTTCTTCATAGCTTCTTGTCCGGTTGGCATAGAAGGCAGGGTCAAGATGATTTTTTTCAAAAGCGGCATACCATCTGGAAGCATCAAAAAATTCCTCCCAGCTGTCAAGCTTACAGCCGCTTTTCCATGCATCATAGATAACAGAACAAATTTTTCTGTCACCTCTGGCAAGAACTGCTTCCATCTGACTGACATCAGAAATATGCATACTGGCTTTAATTTTTTTAGATTTAATTGCTTTTTTCAGAACCTGCTGTTTTCTCAAAATTTCTGCTTTTTCTGTCTGCGGCTCAAACTCGAACGGTGTAAACGGCTTTGGTACAAAAGTCGCTGTGCTGATAGAAACCTGCAATTTACCCTTGGCACGATCCGGCATATCATAGAACAGATTCACGACTTTCTGAGCCAAATCGGCAATGCCGATAATATCTTCATCTGTTTCAGTCGGCAGCCCCATCATAAAATATAACTTCACAGTGGTATAACCGCCTTCAAAGGCAATTTTACAAGTTCTCATAACTTCTTCTTCTGTAACGTTTTTATTAATCACATCCCGAAGCCTCTGTGTTCCGGCTTCCGGAGCGAACGTCAGCCCGCTTTTCCGGATAGTTGTTACTTTCTCCAGAACGGATTTAGAAAAATTATCAATCCGGAGTGATGGCAGAGACAAATTGACATGTGCCTGTTCTGTGTATTCCAGCAGTTTATCCAGAATTTGTTCAATCTGGGAATGGTCGCTGGTACTTAACGAAGAAAGTGACAACTCATCATAGCCGGAATTTTCGCAGAGTGCAATCCCCTGCTGACAAACGATTTCAGCGTCTTTTTCCCGAAACGGCCTGTACAGAAATCCAGCCTGACAGAACCGGCAGCCACGGATGCAGCCTCTTAATACTTCGACAGAAACTCTGTCATGAATCGGTTCAATAAAGGGAATTACAACCTGTTCCGGATAATAAGACTGATTCATATCTGTCATGACACGCTTTTTAATTTTCTCCGGCACACCGTCATGTGGCACAATCTTTTCCACAGTGCCGTCCTCATGATAACTGACTTCATAGAGAGACGGGACATAAATCCCTTCTATTCCGGCAGCTGCTTTTAAAAATTCCGAACGGCTGGCATTGGCCTGATGCATTTCATAATATAAATCCATCAGTTCCAGATTGACTTCTTCGCCCTCGCCTAAGATAAACAAATCGAAAAAATCGGCAAGCGGTTCAGGATTGCAGGCACAAGGGCCGCCGCCGACTACCAGCGGAAAAATCTGTTCTCCCCGTTCTTTCTGCAAGACGGGAACGCCTGCCAAATCCAGCATATTTAAAATATTTGTATATGACATTTCATATTGCAGAGTAAAACCGATGAAATCAAAATTCCGGATTTCGTCACCGCTTTCGAGAGCATACAGCAAAATATTTTCCCGTCTCATGATTTCTTCCATGTCCGGCCATGGTGCAAAGACACGTTCACACCAGTAATTCTCCCGTTCATTAATAAGAGAATATAAAATTTTCATTCCCAGATGCGACATACCAACGTCATAAATATCCGGAAAGCAGAAAGCAAATCTTACAGCAATATCAGATTTATTTTTTAAAATCTGTCCGATTTCGCCGCCAGTATAACGTGAGGGTTTCTGCACATTCAAAAGATGGGCTTCTATTTCAGGCTTCAGCATATTAACTTCCTTTCACTCTGTTTTGTCTCTGGAGCAGAGGCTCACAATATTCCCTGTTTTCAGGTGTATCTTTTAATTGCATCAGCAACTTTCTCTCTTTGGTTTTTTTATTTATTACCAGATAAAAACACAATTCACCGTCACTGAGTTCTGTAAGAATCCTCTTTGGTCTCTGTGCCCCCATCGGATAATAGCCTTTCCGTGTAATAAATCCAGTATTCAGCATCATCATGGAAAACCAGAGCATTGCCATAAACAAATAAAAAAAGCCGTTTTGCTGATGTCGCATCATTTTGTCAAAATACTCCTGTGTTTTCTGACTTATGTATAATTCCTGATTTTCAATCTGCATTTCTGTATTTTCTTCTTCATAGGCAAGAAAAGCCTGTATGCCTACCGTCTGGCTGTCATTTATCACACTCCGGCAGGTATGGGCTTCTGTAAAATTCAATACTGATACTGCAAGGCTTACAATTACGATAATATAATAAATCCAGTAAAATGCCCTGTGAAAAATTTTATGAAACTGCAAAATGCCGGCATTGGAAGCTTTAATCCATGTCAGACCGCCTGCAAATACAGTATACAGAAACATACCGCCGCTGACTGAAACCATTAAAATATAAAATACTGCCCTGATTTCGACAATCCCCATAATCAAAACACCCTTTCTTTAAAATACCATATCTTCTTTATTCTACCACAAAGGATGCTGTTTGTCAACTGCAATTTCAGAAATTGCCAGAAAGCCTGCCATCAGATACAGTGCAGGATTTTCAAAATTCCAGCAATACAGCAAAAATATGCTGACAGCTGACAGCATGATGCAAAAAATTTTTCTTATCTGCAAAATCTCTGCTCTATTTTCAAACAGGCATTCTATCGCTGCTCCGCCATCAAGAATCCGGAACGGAAACAGATTAAACATTCCCATTCCCAGATGCACAGCAGCAGTCTCCGGACTGATTTTCCAGTACAGTACTGCACAGAACAGGTTCATCAGCGGACCGCTCAGGCAGATTACAAGTACTTGTCCGGTACGCAGCAGACCGGAAGCCGTCTCCATCCGGATTCCGGCAGCATAGAATCTGATTTCACGAATTCCGGCATTTGTCAGGCATATAGCAAGACCATGCCCCAGCTCATGAATCAGACAGACCAGAAGTGACTGCCGGATGACCTGATTATCTGTCTGCATGAACAACATCAGAAGCATCGCCGGAAAACTGAAATCCATCCTGATTTTAAAATTCTGAAATTTTAATTCCAAAGCAGTTTCACCTGTTCGATAACAGCAAGCAACCAGTCTTCAGAATCTGCATGAGTCTGTGTATCAAACAAGCTGACAGCATTCTGAAAGCTCTGCTCATCCCATAATCTGACCAGAAACAGGAGAGTCAGGACAATCATACAGACACTGTACTGTATAAAAAATACATCTGCACAGCTTTGTTTCTTCTCCGGCATTTCTTCTTTTCTGAGTACAGGCGGCTGCCATTCGGGAGAATTTTCGTTCAGTTCTGGAATTTCAAGAATTATATTTTCCTCCTGCATAATACAAGCTCCTTTCAGGATTTTTGCTATATTCTATGCAGGACTGAAAATAAAAATACTGTTTCTCTACGTTTCATAGGTTGCTTTTCCTTGCTGTTCGTGCTATAATAAATTCAAATTCCAAAAGGAGATGATGTTTCATGAATTATTATATAACAGGTTCACTTATCAAATCTATGCGTGAGGCACAGAATCTCACACAGACCGAACTTGCTGAAAAAATCAATGTCAGTGACAAGGCCGTTTCACGCTGGGAAACCGGACGTGGATTACCGGATATTACTCTGCTTGAACCGCTTGCCAGTGCATTAAAGCTTTCTGTCACAGAACTGCTTTCCGGCGGATGTGTCACAAACCGGAATATTTCGGGAAATATGCTTCGTTCCTGCTTTTATATCTGCCCTGTCTGCGGAAATATCCTGCATACTACGGGAGAAGCCGTTATCAGCTGCTGCGGAATCCCCCTTCCGGTAACAGAAGCCGAAACACCGGACGAAGCCCATCAGCTACAGATTGAAAAAACAGAAGATGAATATTTCATCACGATTCCGCATGAAATGACCAAACAGCATTATATTTCCTTTATTGCCAGCATTACGACTGAACGGGCTGAAATTGTCCGGTTATATCCGGAAGGCAATGCACAGGCAAGATTTCAGCTTCGTGGAAACGGATTTTTATACTGGTACTGCAATCATCACGGGCTGATGTATCAGCCATTCCATACAAGAAAATAATCTATGAAAAATGCCATGAAATGGAATGTTCCGTTTCATGGCATTTATATTATTCTGTTTCGGTTTCTTTCTTGATATGAAACATAAATCTAAGTACACCGGCTAAGAATTTCGGACTTCTGATGACAACAATCTTCATAAGTAAAACTCCTTTCTGCACTGGATAATACATTCTATGCAGAATCAAGATTTTTGTGACAGATTATTTTTTGGTCAATACCAGCATCAGATTTCCCTCCTGAACAGAAATTTCTACATGAGGTTCTGAACCTTCATTGCTGAGTCCTAAAGGAAAACTATTTTTCAATTCCGCATTTTCCAGCGGATATTTTGCACCTTTGATTGTCACGCCTTTGCAGACATCCGATAAAGCAAAGGCGGAAAAATATGGTATGCTGTGCCGGAAAAACGTTATTTTCTCTCCGGCATTCAAATTCCGGATAATTTGCTTTTTATAATAAAATCTGGCAGTCAGATGTTCTTCTGCTATCGAACGGAGCAATTGCAGATTTGCGATACTATGGTCGATTCTGTCACCGCCGAATGCACCATAAATCATAAATTCTGTACGTCCATGTTCTTTGGCAAATTCCACACAAGCCCATGTATCAGAAACATCTTTCTCCACCGGATAACGGACAATTTTAATATCTTCCGGAAGCTTATCTGTATAGGAATCAAAATCCCCTATCAGCACATGCGGTCTGATATTCTGTTCCAGTGCGTGAACATAGCCACTATCCGCACAGAGAATCAACGCATCCGGAAAAATTTCAATTTCTTCCTGAATTTCTCCGCCTGCAATAATAATACAGGTTTTTAAGTGTGACATATTTGAATCTATCATTCTCACAGTTCCCACTCCTTGATTTGTTTTGCTTCTTCGTACATATCGCAGTAGCTCTCATGACGGCTTGCCGGAATCTTTCCGGCTCTGACAGCTTCCAGCACAGCACAGCCCTTTTCACAGGTATGGGAACAGTCATGAAATCTGCATTGATTCTGGTATCCGGCAAATTCCACGAAGCAGTCAGCAAGTTCTTCTTTCCGGATAACTGCATAACGCATAGTATCAAAAGTAGAAAATCCCGGTGTATCGGCGATATAGCCGCCGCTTGGCAGAGGGTAGAGCTGTGCATGTCTGGTAGTATGCCGGCCACGGCCGAGTTTCTGACTGATTTCCCCTGTCGGAATCGCAAGTGTCGGGTCTATTGCATTTAATAAAGTCGATTTTCCTGCACCGGAATTGCCTGTCAGGGCACTGACTTTGTTTTTAAAAGCATTCTGCACAGCTTCCAGCGTTTCCGGCTTCTGGTAATCCACAGGCAGAATCGGAATCTGAATCGAGCTGTAAAGTTCATAAATCATCTCATAAGAAGCCAAATCAATTTTCGTCAGTAATAACAGCGGCTGAATATTCTTATATGCTGACACAGCAATAAATTTATCCAATAATCTCAGATTCGGCTGAGGTTCACACATGGAAACAACAAAGCATAACTGGTCAAGATTGGCAAGCGGTGGACGGATGATTGCATTCTTTCTCGGAAGCACTTCTGCAATAACATCCTGTTCAAGCCGCACCCAGTCTCCGACATAGGGTTCCTGTTCTTTCTTTCTCAGAATCCCCCGTGCAGGACATTCTTTCATAACACCGTCAGGGGACACTACGGTGTAGAGTCCCCTGACAGATTTCATAATCATATAGGCTTCCGAATTTTTTTGCCCTGTCATCATACTTCAGGTGCATCCTGATTGGGAGTAGCGATTTCCTGACCATCTGCATCTGTAGCAGGTTCGTCAGAAGAATTATCGTCAGAAGAATCACTGTTAGCATCAGGGTTTTCCACAATCGGGTCGGGAGCAGTTTCAAAATTGAAGTCCGGCTGCGGTTCTTCCGGTTCTTCAACGGCCGGAGCAGCAGTTTCAATAATCGGGTCTGTAATGACAACAGGTGCTTCTGTTGTGGCTTCTGTCGGATGATTGATACCGCCGACAGCTTCAAAGGCACTCTGTACATTTTCACGGACTGCAGTGTAAGAAATATTTGTGAAGTCGAAGTTATACACACCAAGTTCTGCCTGCTGATTGGTTGCATAGTTGCTCAGGATAACAACAATCTGCTGTGTGCCTGTGCCCTCTACAGGGGTATTGACTGTACCATTGGAGAATGCTGCATTAATCGTGCTGCTGTAAGCAATTGTTGTACCGTTGCTGTCGAGGAAGTCGAGCACGAAACGTCCGGAGGCATTGGACGGGAGTGTCAGCGAGAACGGAACAATACCTGTCGGGTCCTGACCATTACTGTAAGTGAGGGTGATTTCTGTACCTGCCGGAACAAGCTGACCGGG
>CADBOP010000043.1 GCA_902796255.1 uncultured Ruminococcus sp. | reverse complement strand
CCGGAAACAGAACCGGAAGAAGCTCCGGCAGAAGAAGAAACTGTTCCGGAAACAGAACCGGAAGAAGCTCCGGCAGAAGAAGAAACCGTTCCGGAAACAGAACCGGAAGAAGCTCCGGCAGAAGAAGAAACCGTTCCGGAAACTGAACTGGAAGTAGATTCCGCCAGAGAAGAAAAGAAAAAGCCTTTTTCATGGCTCTTTATGGAAATCGGCCCGAAGAAGAAAGATAAGGACAATCAGGAAAAAGAACCTAAAAAAAGAAAAACTTTGTTTTCTTCTAAAAAGAAAGGAGAGTAATCTATGAAAATTGTAATGGCTACTAATAATCAGAATAAATTAAGAGAAGCAAGAGAAATTTTCAGTCCGCTTGGTATTGAAATTTTATCTCAGAAAGAAGCTGGTATTTCTGTCAATCCGGAAGAAAATGGCACTACTTTCTCCGAAAATGCCCTGATTAAAGCCCGTGCTGTCTATGAGCTGATTCATCTGCCTGTTATCGCTGATGACAGCGGTCTGTGTGTAGAGGCTCTCAACGGTGCTCCGGGGGTTTATTCTGCAAGATATGCTCCGGAAGGGCTGCTCTGTGAAACACTGCTCAAAAATATGCAGGACGTTCCGGCAGAACAAAGAAATGCGAAATTTGTAACTGTTGTTGCTTTTATTAACCAGAAAGGCGAAGAAATTACACTCGAGGGCAGCTGTGCCGGTGTTATCGGCTTTGAAAAACGTGGTTCACATGGCTTCGGTTACGACCCTGTTTTTATGTACGGTGAAAAATCTTTCGCTGAACTCGAACCGGAAGAAAAAAATGCTGTCAGTCACCGTGGGACAGCGTTCCGGAAATTGTATGACTATCTGAAATCTTATTGTACACAGGAGGAAATATAATATGATTACCAGTAAACAAAGAGCCTATCTCAGAGGCATCGCCTCCGGATATGAAACTATTTTTCAGATTGGCAAAGGCGGTATCTCTGAAAATCTGATTCAACAGGTAGACGATGCTCTCAGGAAACGGGAATTAATTAAACTGCGTGTGTTAGATAATTCTATGCTGACAGCCAGAGAAGCCGCTGACCAGATGGCAGAAGCTGTCAAAGCAGATGTGGTACAGGTTATCGGCAGCAGATTTGTATTATTCAAAAGAAATCCCCAAGAACCTGTGATTGACCTGAAGGCAGCAAAATAATGCGGAGAATCGGACTATTCGGCGGCAGTTTCAATCCGCCGCATTTGGGGCATCTGCATCTTGCAGAAGTTTTGCAGGATACATTTGAACTGGATAAAGTATTTCTGATTCCTGCCAAAAAACCACCGCATAAATCAGATAAAGCATATGCTGCGGCAGAAGACAGACTCAGAATGTGTCAGCTGATGTCCGAAGTACATGACTGGCTGGATGTCAGTGATTTTGAACTGCATCAGGAACAAGTCAGCTATACTTATTATACAGCAAAATATTTTACAGAAACTTATCCGGAAGATAAATTTTTTCTTCTTGTAGGCAGTGACATGCTGACGAGCTTTACAGAATGGTTTCGCTGGCAGGATATTTTACAGATGGTATCGCTTGCCTGTATTGCAAGGGAACAGGATGAATATGAAAAATTAATTCCCTTTGCAGAAAATTTACGTCAAACTGGTGAAATATATCTGGTAAATGCAGAAATTTTTACAGTATCTTCTACAAAAATAAGAGACATGCTCGGAAAAAATCAGAATTGTTCTTGCTATTTGTCACAAAAAATAGTAAAATATATTAGAGAGAAAAATTTATATACAGGAAGTGATGCAGAATGTATCAGGTAAAAGATAAAATCGCTTTTCTGGAAAACAGGCTTTCACAGAAACGGTTTCGGCATTCCTGCAATGTAGCAAGGGCAGCTCGGCAGCTTGCTCAGCAATATGGTGCAGATATGGAAAAAGCCTATTTTGCCGGACTGGTGCATGATATTTGTAAAGAAATTCCGTTTGAAGAGCAATACCAGCTTATCGTGGCCGGAACATTTGAGCCGGATTTGGCAGAACTGCATTCTAAAAAATTATGGCATGGCATTGCCGGTGCAGAATTTATCAGGACAGAATTTTCTGTAACAGATGAAGATATTTTAAATGCTGTCCGGTTTCATACGGTCGGGCGGGCAGGAATGTCGCTTCTGGAAGAAATTATTTATATCGCTGATATGATTTCTGAAGAACGAGATTATAAGGGCGTAGATAAAATGCGGCGGCTTGCACAGAGCAATTTGCAGACAGCAATGCTGGAGGCTCTGAAAGATGCCATTGCTTCTGTTATGAAGAAAAAAGGTCTGCTCTCGCAGAATACGATTGAAGCCTATAATTTTTATATTTTACAGGCACAGGAACATAAAACAGACAGCAATAAGAAATAATAGAAATAATTATGATATTTGTCAGAAAAAAGAAAGGGGTTTCCTGTTATGCCTGAAATTAAAAGCAAAAAGAAAAATCCGGAAAAAAATAATGATAATAATAAT
>CADBOP010000042.1 GCA_902796255.1 uncultured Ruminococcus sp. | reverse complement strand
TTCGCCGATAGAATCTTTTACTTCTTCAACAGTTTCAGAAACTGTTTCTTTCATCTGTTCTGCAACTTCTTTCGCAGCCTCTGCTGCACCGGCCAGTTCATCTTCTGTTTCGTTTTCTTCTTCATCATCGATATTACAGTTGTAAACATCATTCATAAAATCATCATCATCAAATTCGGAACTGTCAAAACGCATTTTATTTTTCTGACGGCTTTTCTGAAGTACCAGAACAACAGCCGCTGCTGTTGCCAGAGCAGTAGCCGCAATAATAGCAATAATCTTCCATGTTTTCATAAAAATTATCCTCTTTTCTCCGCAGTAAAAAATAATTTCACAAGCCGAACTGCTGCGGACAGTCCTGATAAAAGTTTACAGTTAATATTATACCACATCTTTTTGAAAATTTCAATAGTTTTTCTATTTTTTCAGAAAAATTTCACATATTTTTAGTCAGATACATCAAAATTGAGATGGCCGCAGTAGGGGCAGTTTCACAGCGGAGAATCCTGTTTCCCAGCCATACACGGTATAAACCAGCCGAAACAGCCTCCTGTGCTTCCTGTTCCGAAATGCCGCCTTCACTGCCGATAAACAAGCCAATGTTTGTTTGACCAGTAAACGGAATGGCTTCAAAACGGCTGCCGCCTTTTTCTTCATAAAGCATAATACTGATATCCTGTTTCTGCATAGAAGCCAGAGCCTCTTTCCAGCTGTGCAGGGTATGCACTTCAGGAATTTTTCCCCGTCCCGACTGTTTGGCTGCAGAAACAGCAATCTTCTGCAAACGTTCCTGTTTTTTCAGAAATTCTTTTTTGTCAGGTCTTGCAACACAGCGGGAAGTGAGAACAGGAACAATTTCAGAAACTCCCAGTTCCGTGGCTTTCTGAACGATTTCTGCCAGCTTGTCCTGTTTCGGGACAGCCTGATAAAGTGTCAGATGAATACTGGGTTCTGATGCACAGGGATGAATTTCCACCGGATGCAAAAAGACTTCAGAATCTGTAATTTTAATAATTTCACACTGATAGTCAATACCACAGGAACAGACAGTCAGCATCTCCCCTGTGTGCATCCGGAGAGAACGGCCAATATGCCGTGCATCTTCACCGGTGATAATAATCTGATTTTCATCTGCATGTTCTGTAAAAAATCTTGGCATAATTTCACCTGCTTATAAAGTTTAATAAAATTACATACAGCAATAATATTTATTATCTATCTGGAAAAGATAGAGATACTGATTTTCAGCCCTGCCGTTTCCCTCACCGTTATTATAGGAAAATTCCCATTCCAGTTCCAGTGCCCATGCGTTCTGAATTGTATCAGAAAATTTCTTGTCTGTCGAAATATTGTCCAGTAAATCCAGCATCGCCTGCAAACCGCCGGAATTTCTGTCAAGAGAAAATTCATTCACCAGAATCATAGTAAATCTGAAATCATCTGCCAGCTGGCCGATTAAGCCCTCATGCAGAGCATTGACAAGTTCTTCTGTATTTTTATAATCATAGACTTTCTGAATCTGGTATTCTGTATATAAAGGCAAAGCAACAGAGTTATATAATTCTGTATCATTATTCTGAATTGCAGCAATATAATCAGAAACTGCACTGACTTGTTCTTCAGATAAAAATCTTCTGTCCCATGTGATAGGTACAGCATAGGAAGTTTTGTCTGATTTCATAGTAGCCCCGTAAGGAAGTTCTTCTTCAGTATAATTTGTCTGTTGTTTCTGTGTGGCACAACCTGTCAGCATCAGACAGGATAAAAGAACACAAGCTAATTTTTTTATCATAATAAATCCAACTGCTACTCAAAATATGGACAAATATACCCATATTGAGAAAATTCCTGCTTCGCCCTGTATGCTTTTGATAGTGATAAGTCACTATCTACTCACAAGTTCATGTACAGTCCACAGGCGTAAATTCCCGTATAGCCTACGGTACATATCTACCATTGCTTTATGATACAATTTGATAGATTTGACAATCTCTCAGATTTAAGCTTGCATTGAAATCTCTGTCTACTGTATATCCACATTCAGAACAAAGATAGATTCTATCCGATAATTTCAAATCAGATTTGATACAGCCGCATTGATGGCACAATTTGCTTGACGGATAAAATCTGTCCGCTAATCGGAGTGCAATACCATATTCTTTGCATTTTGCAGTGAGCTTTATCCTGAAATCAAAGAATTTCTGTTGTGCAATTGCTTTTGAAAGATGTGTGTTCTTCATCATACCTCTGATATTCAGATTTTCAAGTGTCATCCACATTGGCTTGGTTTTCACCAGTTCAGAAATCACTTTGTTAATATAATCAGTTTTGATACAGTCAAGTCTGTGATGAAGCCTTTGTACTTTCAGCGTTTGTTTCCGGACATTCTGCCGAGTAGCTTCTCCTTTCAGGTTATTTGGTAATTTTTTCAGACTTTCGTATTTCCTCGAAAGTTTTCTCTGCTGTCGTTTCAGACTTTTTTCAAGTTTTCTGATACGGACAGATTTGTTGATATTTGCAAAGAATCTGCCGTCTGAACAGACTGCAAATTCTTTCACACCTAAGTCAATGCCAATTCCGAAATCATTCAGAACAGGTTTTTCAGGTTCAGTTTCTTCCACTAAAACAGAAACATAATATCTTCCTGCTTTCATGGAGACTGTTCCGCTTTTTATTACATGTGTTTCTGAATTTATTGGAATATAGCCTTTTTCTTTCAGTCTTACCCAATCCAGAGTGGGAATTTTGATTCTGTGCCGTTCGCAGGAAATCGGCTGTGTTTTCCCGTTCCTGACAAAATACATTTTCACATCAGAATTTCTTTTCTTCTTCCATCTGGGAAATCCGGTTCTGTGTTCAAAAAAATTTCTGAATGCTTTGTCAGCGTTCATAATACTCTGTTTGACTGATTTACTGCTGACTTTCTGCATCCATAAAAATTCAGGATTTTGCGGAAGATACTCATTGTTCAGCCATTTTGAAAAGTCATAACCCGAAACAAATTTTTCTTCTTTCTCATAAACTTCTTTGCTGTATGCCAGATAAAAATTGTAAATAAATCTGCACACACCGATTGTTCTGTGAATGATTTGTTTTTGTTCAGGTGTAGGAAAAATTTCAGTTTTATATGCTTTCAGCATTCTATCACCTCTTAAGCATATTTTAACACTTTTTTCTACATTTGTCTATACTTTCCCCTCCTGTTTAGGAACTCCTGAAAAAAATCAACAGGGCAGACAAGCCCTGCTGATTTTATTTTAATATAAATTTATAGATTTGTCAAGGGGGTTATATCTGCCCTTCAAGGACAACACGTAGTTTTTTAATAATTTTTTTCTCCAGTCTGGAGATATAAGACTGAGAAATGCCAATAATTTCAGCCACTTCTTTCTGTGTGCATTCTTTTTTACCGTTAAGGCCAAAACGCAGTTCCATAATCTCTTTCTCTCTTTCAGGAAGAGCATCTACAGCCTGATGAAGCATATCCCGCTCCGCTTCCCATTCAATCCCCCTGCTGACAATATCATCATCTGTCCCCAGCACATCAGACAACAGCAGTTCATTCCCGTCCCAGTCTGTATTAAGCGGTTCGTCAATAGAGATTTCTCCCTTATACTGTACCGCTTTTCTGAGAAACATCAGAATTTCATTTTCAATACAGCGTGAAGCATATGTCGCAAATTTAATATTTTTATCCGTCTGGAAAGTGCCCACAGCCTTAATCAGACCAATTGTGCCGATAGAAATCAAGTCTTCAAGACAAATACCGGAACTTTCAAATTTTTTAGCAATATAAACAACTAATCTGAGATTATGCACAATGAGCGTTTCTCTGGCCTTCGGGTCACCGGCAGCCAGTTTCTCAAAAACAGAAATTTCTTCCTCTCTGGTAAGCGGCGGCGGTAATGTATCTGTACTGCTGATGTAATCTACAGTACAGCCATAGAATAATTTCTGAAGAAACAGGCGAATCCGGTACAGAATTTTCATGATGAAAAACCTCCTTAGAATCTCATAAGCTTCGGGTTGAAAATTGCTTTTCCGTTTTCCTGTTCGCCGAGGCCAATCAGAGCATCGACAGCTTTAGGCATTCCGCAGTCCGGAGAAATAATAATTTCATCTGGCTCAAATACTTTGATAGTACCACTTCCGGCTACTGTAAAATATGGGAGAATATGGCTGTGTTCCGGCCGGATATTCTCCAGCAGGGAACTGTCACAGATAATCACAGGCTTGCCGGAATAAAAATCTGTAAGAGAATTTCCGGTATCAGCAAGACCGTTTAATGTGGCAGTCTGTGACTGGTACCGGACAGTAACAAGATAAATTTTATCAGCAATCTGATTCCTGTCATAAAGAAACTGTATGACAGAAAGTATCAGATATGCAAACACAGTAAAACCAATCAGATAAGAAAGCGAAATATCAAAATAAAAACACCCGTTCTGCTGAACAGTATGTATCTGACTGACTGCTGAAACAGCATATAAAGCCCCCGCTGTCAAAAAACTGATGCCAAAAAAGACAGTACAGTTCCGGAGTAGTCTTCGTTTCCCAAAAGCAGACAGACAAATCAGCAGTGCAGTGAAAAACTTAAGCAGAGAAGAAAACCAAAAAGGATACTCCGGAAGCAGGAGAGATAAAGAAGCGAGACTGCCGATGACTGCCCCTAATAATCCTCTCCAGAAAACGAGTTTGATATGTGCCAGCCTTGCTGTCAGTGCTAACAGCAGATAATTCATGTATAAATTAAAAATCAGTAAAACATCAAGATAAATAACCTGCATAGGCAGTCCCGTCCTTTGCTGTATTTATTATAACATAAACAAGCTGTCGGATTTTGTCAGAACAGGACAGGCAAAAAAATTTTTTTCCTGTGCATAAAAATAAAAATCACAGTGCATAATCCCAGTGAAAATACAAAGCAGAAAGGATGTTATGCAATGGCCTATCATAAAGTCGTGATTTCAGGAATTAACACGTCTGAACTGAAAGTAATGAGCGAAGAGGAAAAAATAAAATTATTACGGGAGTTCAAAGAAACCGGTGACAAAAAAATCAGAGACAAGCTGATTAAAGGCAATCTGCGTCTTGTCCTGAGCGTCATTCAGCGTTTTGCAGGCCGTGGAGAAGATGTCGATGATTTGTTTCAGATTGGCGTAGTAGGACTCATCAAAGCCATTAATAATTTTGATTTATCCAAAGAAGTAAGATTCTCCACTTACTGCGTTCCCATGATTTCAGGAGAATTGCGGCGGTATTTAAGAGATTATAACCAGATTAAAGTCAGCCGTTCCCTGCGGGATTTGGCCTATAAAGCCATTCAGGCAAGAGAAAAACTGACCAGTTCCCTCCTGCGTGAACCGACAATTGAAGAAATCGCCGAAGAAATTCACGAAAAACGTTCAGAAGTCGTCATTGCACTGGAAAGTATCAGCGACCCCATTTCAATATATGAACCCGTCTATTCTGATTCCGGTGATACGCTTTATGTGGCCGACCAGCTGAGCGACCAGAGCAGCGATGAAAGCTGGATAGCACAGTTTTCTATGCGTGATGCTATGAATCATTTAGAACCCAGAGAAAAAAATATATTATATCTCCGGTTTTTATGCGGAAAAACACAAGTCGAAGTGGCAAAAGAAATCGGCATCTCTCAGGCTCAGGTGTCAAGACTGGAAAAAAATGCAATTGCCAAAATCAAAGAAGCTATCTGATGAACAATCTAACAGGAATTGACATTCCTGCAAATCTGTGATAAAATAGAAAAAAATAAATCACAGAAAGAACGGGATAAATTATGACAAAGATAGACCTGATTACAGGAATACTGGGCTCAGGCAAAACCACATTCCTGCACAGCTATGCAAAATATTTTCTCAGTCAGGGACAGAAAATTGCAATTTTAGAAAATGATTTCGGTGCAGTTAATATTGATATGATGATGTTGCAGGACCTCAAAAGCGAAAACTGCCAGTTAGAGATGATAGCCGGCGGCGGAGACAAAGACTGCCATAAACGGCGGTTCAAAACACAGCTGATTTCTTTAGGAATGCAGCACTTTGACAGAGTCCTTGTCGAGCCGTCCGGTATTTTCGATATGGACGAATTTTTTGATACACTGTATGAATCACCGCTTGACAGATGGTTTCAGATTGGCAGCGTGCTGACAATTATAGATTCTGAAATGAAAGCTTTATTATCCTCACAGATGGAATATTTATTGGCTTCAGAAGCAGCCTGTGCCGGAAAACTGATACTGAGCAAACGAAATCCGGCCGAATCAGAAAGCCAGATAACAGACAGAATTTTAAAGCATGTCAACAGAGCCCTGACAGGCATTCAGTGCCCCCGTCAGTTCACAGAAAAAGACATGATAATAAAACCATGGGAGAAACTGACAGAAGAAGATTTTAAAAATTTATCTGCCTCCGGCTACCGGAGCGAACGTTATGTAAAACAGTTCGATACAGACAAGGTCGAAAGCGAAGTGCATTATTTTATGCATATCGCCATACCGGAAGAACAGATAGCAGAACTGCTTGAAACAATTCTGAACGACAGCCAGAACGGAACAATATTCAGAATCAAAGGGGCTCTGCCAAAAGCAGACGGAAAAGTATTGAAAATCAATGCTGTGCATGAAAAAATAGAAATGACACCAGTACCAGCAGGGCAGGCAGTATTGATTATCATCGGCGAAAAAATAAATTATCAGAGAATAGATGCCTTCCTCCGGAAATATAATACCAATCCTGAGTATGTATCTATTTAGATTTATAAAAGCAGTCCGGAAAAAGCCGGACTGCTGCTTTCATTTTTTAGCAAAGCCGATAAACAGAGAAGTCATCACAGGAACAGCAAAAGAAAAAGCAAGTGCCTGCCAGAGTAAAACCCCAGAAAGCGAAGCAGTAGAAAAAATAGCCTGTGCCTGTGGCAGCCAGACAGTAACAGCAAGCATCAGTGCAGAAACCAGTACTGCAAGAAGCAGTTTCCAGTTGGAAAAATAACGGACACTGAAAATCGTCCCGTGTTCTGACTTGCATTCAAAAACATGAATCAGCTGAGAAAGTACAAGCGTAAACAATGCACAGGTACGGGCTTCCGTAAGAGAACCGCCGAAACGTAAGGCCGTACTGAAAGACCCAAGCGTACACAGGCCTATCATGACACCTCTCCAGATAATTTTAGTTAACAGCCCGTCAGCAAAGAAACTTTCCTCCGGCTTGCGGGGAGGACGTTTCATAATATCCGCTTCAGGCGGTTCAAGACCGAGTGCAATAGCAGGAAGCCCGTCTGTTGCAAGATTGACAAGCAGAAGCTGCACCGGCAGCAGAACAACAGGCATTCCCATCAGGATTCCAAGAAACATGGTAATTACTTCGCCGATATTGCAGGATAATAAATATCTGACAAATTTCCGGATATTGGAGTAGATGGCTCTGCCCTGCTCAACAGCAGAAACAAGCGTTGCTAAATTGTCGTCCATAAGAATGACATCAGCCGCCTGTTTCGCAACATCAGTGCCAGTCATCCCCATAGCTACACCCACATCTGCTTCTTTAATAGCCGGAGCATCATTCACACCGTCACCGGTCATGGTGACAATATTGCCCGAACGCTGAAATGCTCTGACTAACCTTAATTTATGCGAAGGATTCACACGGGCAAATACAGAAATTTTAGATAGCTTCCTGTCCAGCTGTGTATCTGTCATAAGGTCAAGTTCATCACCAGTGACAACTTCACCGCCTCGGAGCAGTCCTGCTTTTCTTGCAACAGCCGCCGCAGTTTTCTTATGGTCACCGGTAATCATAACAGTTTTGACAGAAGCAGAAGCACATTTCCGGATAGCCTCCCTCGCTTCCGGTCTGGGCGGGTCGAGCATCCCTGTCAGTCCAAGAAATGTCATGCCGGAGGGAGAAAAAGTATCTGATTTTTTTTCAGCAAAAGCAAGGACACGCAAAGCCTGAGCAGATAAGATTTCCGCCTGTTCAGAAATTTGTTTCTTGAAAACAGCAGAAAGTGGCACATCACCATTCTGCGTCCTGACAGAATCGCAGATATCCAGAATTACATCAACTGCCCCTTTGGAACAGATATATTTCTGATGATGCATCGTCACAAATACACTCATGCTTCTGGAATCACTGTCAAAAGGAATTTCTTCCAGTCTGGCAGCATCCAGCGTTTTGACAGAAATACCACCTTTGGCCGCCGCAGCCAGCAGAGCCGTTTCCGTAGGGTCGCCGACAGCATTCCATTCTGAGGAATTTTTTTCAGAAAGTTCCGCATTATTGCACAGTACTGCACAGGTAAGCAGCGATTGCAGTGCAGAAAAATTTCTGACATTTACAGGAGAATGATTCAGCAGGACAGCTCCGTCTTTTTTAAGAGCACTGCCGGAAATATCAAATTCCTGATTGCATGTATAAATTTTTGTGACAGTCATTCTGTTTTCTGTGATAGTGCCTGTCTTATCAGAACAGATAACAGAAGTGCAGCCAAGCGTTTCAACACTGTGCAGACGGTTGACAAGTGCATTTTGTTTCATCATTCTGTTCACTGCCAGTGCAAGAGCAATGGTAACTGTAGCTGGAAGACCTTCCGGAATAGCAGCAATCGCAATGGAAATTCCTGTCATGAGCATGTCAAAAATCGGCTCTCCCCTGAGGACACCCGCAGCAAAAACAGCCATGCAGACACCAATGCAGATAAAAGCAAGCATTTTTCCAAGTTCGCCCAGCCGTTTCTGGAGAGGCGTTTCTGTTCTGCGGATTTCAGAAAGCATACCGGAGATTTGTCCCATCTGTGTCTGTTTCCCCGTAGCAATTACCTGAGCTGTACCACTTCCACGGGTGACGGCTGTGCCGCTGTAAACAAGATGCGGCTGATGCAGACCAGAAAGCGTAGATTGAGGTGTGCCGGCATATTTGGCAACAGGCTCAGCCTCGCCGGTGAGTACAGATTCATTGGTATAGAGCCTGCTGGCAGTTAGCAGCAGACAATCCGCCGGAATACAGTCACCTGCTTCGATAGAAATAATATCATCCGGAACAAGCTGTTCCGCAGGAAGTTCCTGCAAACTGCCGTCACGCCATACTTTGGCGGTCGGAGCAGTCATGTTTCTGAGTGCTTCCAGCGTTTTTTCCGTTCGGTATTCCTGAATAAAACCAAGCACAGCATTCAGAATCACGATAATAATAATAGTAACCGCATCCGTCCATTCACCGAGCAGAGCAGAAATCCCCGTTGCTGCAATCAGAATCAGCACCATGGCATCTTTGAACTGATTCAGGAAAATTCTGACAGGGCTGGGGGGTCTGACCTGTGCGAGAGTATTCAGACCATGTTCTTTCCGGAGTGCTTCTGCCTGTACGGAAGTCAGACCTTTCATGCATATCAAATCCTTTCTGTGAGAAATATCCGGACTTGTTTCATGATATGTAGAGAATCCGGAAAATATCACAGAAAAAGAAAACCGTTCCGCATGACAACAGAACGGCAGCCGGATTAAGTCTCCTGATTGGAGAGTCTTGCAATGGCATTGGAATTAAGTTTTGCAGTCAGTTTCAGTCTGTCCACTTCCTGCCGGAGAGCGGCAACTTCAGCCTGAAAGCTGTCTTTTGTTTCGAGCTGATGCTTCATGCTGTCAAGTTCCGCACGACACTGATTCAGCTTCAGGATATATTTGACCTGTTCTTCTTTCAGTTTGGCAATTTCGTCCTGTGCTTCTTTGAGATGATGTGTCAGCATATTGGTCTGAAGCTGCATGATTCTGATTTCTTTCAGAATATCCGCATTGAGCTGATTTTGTGCATTTCCGAAACTTTCAAGTTCCTGTGCCGTTTTGCCAAGCCCTTGCACAGATTCATAAGTTTTTGCATTCAAGAATAGTTTCCCCTTTCCAGATAGAATTTTATGCTAAGCCGAAATTTTTCCGATGATGTGCCAGCATGGAGTACAGTGTTTCTTCAAGAGAATAGATGGGTTTCCAGCCGGTGTCCGTCTGAAGCTTAGAAATATCAGCCTCAATGACAGGCACGTCCGAAGGCCGCATTCTGTCAGGATTCTGTTCGATAACAATCGATTTTGTACTGAAATCAAGAAGAATATCCAGAAGTTCCTGAATCGCCACCGCATGGCCGCTGCCGACATTGTAAGTTTCACCTGCACAGCCTTTTTCCATAAGAAGGGAATAGGCACGGACAACATCACGGACATCAGAAAAATCACGTTTCGCCGTGAGATTGCCGACCTGCATCACAGGCGGACGGAATCCGGCTTCAATTTCAGCAATTTGCAGAGCAAAGTCAGCAGCTACAAAAACAGGTGCCTGTCCGATGCCGATATGATTGAAAGCCCTGACCATCACAATTCCCATGCCGTAAGATTTGGCATAAATCGTGCCAAGCATGTTCTGAAAAGCTTTTGTCGCTGCATAGGGGTTTCCGGGGTGCAGGGGCGTAAATTCCGTAACAGGGGCTTGACTTTTCAGCCAGCCATATTCTTCACCAGAACCGACAAGCAGGATTCTGGGGTAATATTCCGGAATGCTGCGGACAGCTTCAAGCAGGTGCAGAGAACCTTTGATATTAATATCAATCGTCAGTTCCGGATTTTTCCACGAAGCAGCCACAGAACTCTGTGCAGCCAGATGATAGATATATTTCGGCCTGTGTGTCCGGAGCAGATTTTTAATTTCATTTTCCTGCATAATGTCAAGCGTGAACGTGTCACAGATACCGGAACGGATATGTTCACGGGGCAGAAGCGTTGCACCGACATGCAGATTTTTCTGGTTCAGTTCCTGAATCAGATAGCTGCCGACAAAACCGCCAGCCCCGATGATAAGAGCATCCAAAGGAAACACCTCGCTTTTTAATTGTTTCTGAGAACATGATAAATTTCCTGCATAATACTGTCACATTGGTATAAATCCAGCACTCTTTTTCTGGCATTCTGCCCGTAAGTCTGCCGTAATGCCGGAGAATCGGCTAATTTCTGGATGGCCTCTGCAAGAGGCTGTACCTGATGCGGCGGAACAGTCAGCCCTGTCAGCTGATGAACACTGACATATGGCACACCAGTAGGCAGGCTGGTATTGATAACAGGCTTTCCGGCACTCATGGCCTCCTGCTGCACAATGCCGAATGCTTCTGAATTTTCCACAGAAGGGAGAATGAAAATATCACAGTCTGCAAAAGCAGATTGCAAATCAGAATCAGAAAGATTGCCCAGAAAATGCACAGGAAGATTCTGGGCAAGCTTGCGGAGTTCCGGTTCTAAAACACCTGTACCGCAAAGGAAAAGCTCACAGCCGTGTACTTTCCTGAAAGCTTTGAGAAGGATATCTACACCCTTATAATAGACAAATCTGCCGACAAATAATAATTTGACATGTTCCGGACGATAGAGTTTTTCCGTCAGGACAGGAGAAAAATGCAGATTGTGGGAAAATTCGACCGGATAGGGGATAACTCTGCATTTTTCACGGAAATCAGGAAGAAAGGCAGAACTGTCAATATGGCCTTGTGTCGCCGTGATAATGCAGTCAGCCCTCTGTAGAAATTTTTTCAGAACAGGCTGATAGAGTTTTAATAATTTTTTCTGCCGGATAATATCACTGTGCCAGGAGATGACAACACGGCACTGACAATGCGAGAGCAGACAGGCAATATCCCCGAGCGGAAAAGGCGTATGAAATTCGATAACATCCGCCCATTTAGAAAGTTCCTGAAATTTCTGAAAAAAAGAGAAAGAGACAGGACAGGAAAAGTAAGTGCCAAGGCTTGCACAACGGATAATTTCTACACCGTTGATAAATTCCGTCCGGCTTTTGCCTTTTTCCTGACAGACAAGAACTTTAATTTCAGTATCAGGGAACTGACGGAGATATTTTGCCCTCTGGGCAACCACGGTTTCAATACCGCCGATATGCGGGGGATAGAATTTATTGACTTCCAGAATATGAAACATAATGTTTATACCTCCGGCAGAATTTCAAGATAGACCTGATATAATAATTCTGCACTTTTTTCCCATGAAAATTCTTTTGCTCTTGCAAGCCCTTTCTGGCTGAGAGAAGTTCTTAAATTTTTATCTGTAAATAATAAATGCAGCCCCCTTGCAATACTCTGCACACTGTAAGGCTTGACGATAACTGCCGCTTCCGGCCCAGTGACTTCCGGAAGAGAAGCCGCATCCGAAACAAGAACAGGCGTACCGCAGGCCATCGCTTCAAGAGGCGGCATACCAAAGCCCTCATAGACAGAGGGGAATACAAAAGCCAGAGCATAGCTCATAAGAACTGCTAAATCCTGTTCCTGAATGTATTCTGTAAAGATAACAGAATCCTGAAGATTAAAATCCCGCACTTTTTTGAAAATATTGTCACAAAGCCACCCTTTTGCACCGGCAAGGACTAATTTAGCCGGACGTTCATGTGTCAGAACAAAATCAGAATACGCAGCAATCAGATTTTCTAAGTTTTTTCTGGGTTCGATAGTCCCCAGATAAAGAAAATACTGTTCAGGAAGCTGATATTTTTTCCGGATTTTCTGAAAAGCATCAGGATTCTGCACGGGGTGAAAAATTTCAGAATCCACCCCGCAGGGAACAACACGGATTTTTTCAGCAAAATCAGGAAAGTATTTTATAATTTCTGATTCTGAAAAATGCGAATCTGTGATAATTCTGTCCGCCCGCTTCATAGACCGGACAAGACCCAAATCCAGCATATGCCTTGTTCTGGCTCTGACAGTATCCGGAAAGGCTTTGTAGACCATATCATGGACAGTTACAACCGTTTTTCCGGAAACATAGGGAGGAATGATATAATTAAAGAAATGTGTAATATCCTGCTGTCTGCCGAAAAACCAATGATACGGCACAGGCACAAAAGAAGAAACTATCCGGTAGCCGTAAGGAGAACAGAATGCATGTTTTGCACTGACATGAGCAGAAAGATAAGAGGATAAATCCTGCTTTTTGGCTTCGAGATTTTTAATGGCAAAATAATTAAGTGTATACTGGTTTTCAGGGTGCAGCCGGGTCATAGCCCTGACCTGACCGGACTCACAGAAACCAATACCGGTTTTTTGTCCGAGCAGGGGCAGGGCATCAAAAGCAATATTCATTTTAATTCGGCTTTTGCAATTTTCAGGTCATTTTCCACCATGCGGCTGACAAGTTCAGGAAAAGCAATTTCCCGTTTCCAACCAAGTCTGGATTCTGCCTTTGCCGGATTGCCAAGAAGAACATCTACTTCAGCAGGCCGGAAAAATTCTTTATTGATTTTGACAACTGTCTGCCCGTTAGCTTTATTGATGCCAATCTCCTGAATGCCTTCTCCCTGCCACTGAATTTCAATACCAGCACAGCGGAAAGCTGTTTCTGCAAATTCACGGACAGTGCGTGTTTCATTAGTCGCAATTACATAATCGTCCGGCGTGTCCTGCTGGAGCATGAGCCACATGGCTTTGACATAGTCTTTGGAATGCCCCCAGTCACGTTTGGAATCTAAATTGCCAAGTTCTACAAACTCCTGCAAGCCGAGACTGATTCTTGCCGCAGCACGGGAGATTTTTCTTGTTACAAATTCAAGGCCTCTGCGTTCGGATTCATGATTGAAAAGAATACCGGAACAGGCAAATAAATGATAGCTTTCTCTATAGTTTTTAGTAATCCAGTGCCCGTAAAGCTTTGCCACTCCGTAAGGACTTCTGGGATAAAAAGGCGTTTTTTCCGTCTGGGGCATTTCCTGCACAAGACCAAACATTTCAGAAGTAGAAGCCTGATAGAATTTTGCATCAGGTTTGACAATTCTGATAGCTTCCAGAAGATTGGTAACACCAAGTGCATCTGTTTCTGCAGTGTTGAGAGGTGTGCTCCAGCTGGAAGCAACAAAAGACTGTGCTGCTAAATTATAGACTTCATCGGCCTGAGAAATTTTCATAGCCGTAATCAGAGAAACAGGGTCAGTCATATCTGCATAGATAAGATGTAATCTGTCTTTGATATGTTCAATATTGCCATAATCCACATTGGCTTTTCTTCTCCAGATACCGTATACTTCATAACCCTTTTCGAGCAGGAGTTCAGCAAGATAAGAGCCGTCCTGACCGGTAATACCTGTAATCAATGCATGTTTCATGATAATAGCCTCACTTTATATATGAAATAATAATTATAATAAATCAGATTTGTTTTCTGCTTTTAATTCCGCAAGAATCTGTTTAATATCCTGAGTATGATTTTTGTGACAGATTAATAAAGCGTCATCTGTATCCACAATGACTAAATCATCCGCACCAAGGACAGCAATCGTTTTATCATTTCCGCTGACAGTACAGTTGTGGCTGTCGATAGTCAGCACATCACCGTCAAGAATATTATGATTTTCGTCCGTCTGGTTGATGCGTTCAAGAGCAAGCCAGCTTCCGACATCATCCCAGCCAAAATCACTGGGAATTGTAAAGATATGCTGTGCTTTTTCCATAATGCCGAAATCAATGGATTCAGATGGTAATTCCGGAAACACCTGACTGAGCGTAAATTCAAATTCTTTTGTCTGATAGTCAGCAATAATTTTTTGCAGTCCGTCCCAGAGTTCCGGCATATGTTTTTGGATATTATAGAGAATACTGGAAGCTTTCCAGATGAACATGCCGCTGTTCCAGAGATAGCCGCCGGAATGAAGATAAGATTCTGCTGTCCGGATATCCGGTTTTTCTACAAAGCATTCTACCGGATAAATTCCCTCTGTTTCCGTTTCATGCTGATATTTGATATAGCCATATCCGGTTTCGGGATATGTGGGAGTAATGCCGAGCGTAATCAGGTTTTTATCCTGCAAGGCAGCCTGAGCCGCCTTTTTCAGAACAGCAAGATATTTTTCCTCATCATGAATCAGATGGTCAGAAGGCAGGAAAAACATAACAGCATCCTGATATTTCTGAGCAATGATAGAAGCCCCAAGCCCGATAGCCGGAGCTGTATTTCTGGGGCAGGGTTCAGCAATAATATTTTCATGTGGCAAATCCGGCAGCTGTTCATGAACAAGTGACAGATAATGCGCATTAGTGATAATATAGATATCTTGTTGAGAAACCAAAGATTCAAGACGTTTTACAGTTTTTTGAATCATAGTTTCACCGTCAGAAGTGAGTGACAGGAATTGTTTGGGACATTTTTTCCGGCTTTTCGGCCAGAAACGTTCACCGACACCGCCCGCCATAATCACAGCAGTAAATTTCATAAATCCAAAATCTCTCTTTCTTTCGTGATAGGATATAATATACAGATAGATGAGTATCTGATTATAATTATAGCAAACTGTGGGGGGACTGTCAATAGTTTCCGCAGAATTTAAGAAAAAAGACCGCACAGGCGGTCTGATTTTTCACATTTTATAGGAATATTTACTTCATGTCGATATATTTCGCATAGCCTTTGAGGTAAAT
>CADBOP010000041.1 GCA_902796255.1 uncultured Ruminococcus sp. | reverse complement strand
ATAACAGTGTAACCATCGGCAACGAGCTTAAACCGGAAGCCGTTCTTGACCAGAGTGCTACACTCGCTTATATGGAAGCCAACGGCGGAGACCAGACCAATCCGCAGATTTCTTTAAAGCAGGCAGCTTCCATGCTCAAATTCTGTGAAGAAAACAATCTTGATTTAAGAGGCCATGTCTTAGTATGGCACAGCCAGACTCCCGACTGGTTCTTTAAAGAAAATTATGATGCTTCTGCTGATTTCGTATCTCCTGAAATCATGGACAAGCGTATGGAGAATTATATCAAGAATGTTATGAATGCTATCAAGACACAGTATCCGAAACTGCATGTTTACTCATGGGATGTTGTGAATGAAGCAGCTTCTGATTCCGGTACTATCAGAAATGCCGGAGCATATTCACAGGGAGATGGCTCATCCGGCTGGGTCAGCGTTTACGGCGACCAGAGCTATATTAAAAAAGCTTTCACCTATGCGAGAAAATACGCTCCGGAGGGTTGTAAATTATTCTACAATGACTATAACGAATACAGTGAGAATAAATTAAAATATATTCAGTCTGATATTCTGAAAGATTTAATCGATGCGAAATTGATTGACGGTATGGGAATGCAGTCGCATATTGGCATGAGTTCGCCTTCTATTGCTCAGTATGAAGCCGCTTTGAGAAGCTATGCAGATTTAGGGCTTGAAATTCAGATTACAGAACTTGATGTGTCTCTCCGTTCCAATTCTGATGAAGATTTGCTTGCCTTGGCGGAAAGATACCGTCAGTGCTTCGATATGTATAAGAGAGTAAAAGCCGATGGCGTGAATCTTTCTGCTGTTATTCTCTGGGGCATTACGGATTCTACCAGCTGGATTGGCGGCTATCCGTTATTATTTGATAAAGATTATCAGGCAAAAGCGGCTTATTATGCCGTTGCAGATACTTCCACAGAAGTACAGACCATCCAGACAGCAAGAGCCTATTATTATTCTACAGATACTGCAAAACAGCTTGCTTTTGATGCACAGGCTGAAAAAAATATTGGCAATGCTGGTACGTTTAAAATTGCGTATAATTCGGGCGGTTTCAGTTTGGAAGTGAATGCAAAAAAAGCAGGAACACTTACAGTCTATACTGATTTATTAGATGAACCTGTCAGCTTTGATGTAAAAGCTGGAAACAATGCTGTTTATGTTGCGACAGGCGGAGCAGGTTCTCGTCAAATGAATGGGGATAAACAATTC
Source organism: uncultured Ruminococcus sp. (assembly GCA_902796255.1). Lineage (GTDB taxonomy): Bacteria > Bacillota > Clostridia > Oscillospirales > Ruminococcaceae > UBA3855. The sequence continues at coordinate 1,848 of CADBOP010000041.1, read as the reverse complement.
CGCTGTGATATTTCTCTGAATGGTGAAAACTGGAATTCGTTAAAAGAAACACCTGAACTCAGTTCTTATGGAAAAATTTTACTGGAAGATATTCCTGCTATGGCAGAAGCCGTTCAGGGTACACCTGAGATTGACGGCAAAATTGATGATCTCTGGAAAACTGCAAAAACTATTGCCATCAACACATATTCTATGGGAGACGGTGCAACAGGCACGGCAAAAATTCTCTGGGACAAAAAAAATATTTATGTTCTGGCAGAAGTCAAAGACCCTGTTCTGAGCAAGGCAAGCAATAACAGCTATGAACAGGATACTGTCGAAATTTTCTTAGATGAAAACAATCACAAATCAACAGCCTATGAAGCAGATGATATTCAGGTCAGAACGAATTTCGATAACGAAAAAACTGTGACTGACGGTCTCAACACAGACAGATTCACATCTGCAACAGCAAAAACAGCTGACGGCTATCTGGTGGAATTTGCCATTCCGTCCACTCTGGGAGGCTTCAAATCCAATCAGATTGTCGGTTTTGATGCACAGGTCAATGATGATGGCACTGGTGATGGAAAGCGTACTTCTATCGCTAACTGGTATGACCTTTCCGGAATGGGATATACAGATGTTTCCGGTCTGGGTCTGCTGAAACTGACAGGAGAATCCGGCATGTCAGAATCTGAAACCATGCTCGGTGATGTCGATGAAAACGGCAAAATTGATATTTTAGATGTCATTACACTGAATAAATTCGTACTCGGAAAAGAAAAACTCAGCGAACAGGCTTCTGTCAATGCAGATGTCGATATGAACGGCACAGCTGATTCTACCGATTCGCTGACGATTCTGAAATATATTGTCGGACTGGTGAAAACATTTTGATGAAAACGAAATATAAAGGCATATTATTTATTATCTGTTCAGCATTCTGTTTTGCATTCATGAATGCATTTGTCAGATTATCCGGTGATTTGCCGTCAATTCAGAAAAGTTTCTTCCGGAATTTTGTTGCATTACTGATAGCAGGGGCTGCCTGTTATCGGGACAGAAAAAATATGAAAATTCCTGAAAATGGCTGGGGCTGGCTCGTACTGCGGGCCGGCTTCGGTACGATAGGGATTCTTTGCAATTTTTATGCGATTGACCATCTTGTCTTATCTGATGCTTCTATGCTGAATAAGATGTCGCCGTTTTTTACAATCCTGTTTTCATGGCTGCTGCTGAAAGAAAAACTGACACCAGCACAGGGCGGAGCAGTACTGACAGCTTTTCTCGGAAGTCTGCTGATTATCAAACCTACTTTGGATTTTACAGATTTCAAAGCTTCTCTGCTTGGGCTGACGGGCGGTATCTGTGCAGGAGCGGCCTATGCCATTGTAAGAATTTTAGGGCAGAAGGGTGTGAATAAAAATTTTATTGTCCTGTTCTTTTCAGGATTCTCCTGTCTGGTAACTTTACCGTGGCTGATATTTGATTTTCATCCTATGACGGCCAAGCAGGTACTCACTCTAATCGGTGCAGGTGCTGCCGCTGCCGGAGGGCAGTTCTCCATCACAGCAGCCTATTGTTATGCACCGGCAAAAGAAATTTCTGTCTATGACTATTCACAGATTATTTTTGCAACTTCGCTCGGATTTTTATTTTTCAGGGAAATTCCGGATAAATATAGTTTTATCGGCTATGCGATTATTATTTTGTCTGCGATAGCAATGTTCTGGTATAATAATTATTATCTGACAAAAAAACAGTCTGAAAGCTAAACGCTTTCAGACTGCTGAATTTTTATTTTATCAGTCTTTTTTCTTTTTTGCAGCGATATCAGCAAGAGCTTCTTTTCTGGAAAGATTGATT
>CADBOP010000040.1 GCA_902796255.1 uncultured Ruminococcus sp. | reverse complement strand
TATATATATGTATATAAAATATATAATATATAAAAGAATAGGATTTTTCCCGTCCAATCCGTCCAAACAACGTAAAACAGCCATTTTTCCAGTCCGGTGAACCCGTCCGGAAAAGAAAATTCTGATTTATATCAGCAGCCCCCCTGTAGGATTCTGGAGAAGAAGGCTTCTGTAGATTCGTCCGGATTTCGGTTATAACGGCCAAGCCCATAAAGGCATTCCGGGTCATGCGTGATGTAATTTCCCTGTTCACGGCATGTCAGCGTGCAGAGAAAGCCTAAGTCTTTCAGAACAGGAATGCTCTCACGGCATACAAAGCCATAAGGATAAGCAAATATTTTCGGTACAGTTCCGGTGTGTTCCTGCATACCGGACTGTAATTTTTTTAAATCTTCGTACAGCATGGAAGTATAGGCCGATAGTTCCTCACCGTACCGGATAGAACATCCGGCTCTGGTGTCATTACTGTGCAGATGATAAGTATGACTGCCGATTTCAATCCGGCCGGATTTTAATAATTCCTGAATATCTCCCCATGTCAGATAAGAATATTTGTCTATATGGGGGTCTTTTTCTGCTATGATTTCTGTATAGTATCCGACTACTGAAATCACGGCACACATGTGATATTCTTCCAGAATCGGAAGTGCAAGCGAAAGATTATTATAAAATCCATCATCAAAAGTCAGCAGTACAGGCTTTTCCGGCAGAGTGCCCTTCCCCTCGGTATAGGCCAGAAGCTGTCCGACAGAAACTGTTTCATAGCCGTTCGCATAGAGATAATAGATATCCTGTGCAAACATTTCCGGCGAAAGCTGATAATCAGACTGCGGATTTTCTGTAATGCTGTGATACATCACCACAGGCAGAAAAATACCCTCCTGTGATGGCTTCTGATGTTCGGCCGAACTTCTCAGATTACTGCATGTCATCCAGAGCAGAATCAGAAATACATCCAGAAGCAGAAAAAATTTAAATTTCCCTGTCTGATAACATCTGTACATGAAACTCACCTCATGAGTATATATGCAGGGTGCAGAAAAAAATTGCCTGTCCGCAGGAGAATAATTCCGGAAGATTCTGCATATAGTAGCAACAGAAAACATACCGGAGATGAAATGCATGTATCTGAAAATAAATTCTGTGATTAAAAAATTGACATTCTCGGCAACAATTGCCTTACTCCTGACAGCCGGTGCAGGATATCTGGTGCAGTATGTGCCTGTCCTGACAGAAGCCGCTTATGAAAAATTTCATCCGGAAGTCTCTGAAACTGCTACAGAACCGGAACAGGAAATGCCTCCCGATTTATTGCAGCCGGATTTTTATCTTTCACAGGGATTCGGTATCTTGGAACAGGCAGAAGATGCTGTGCAGATTCCCGTTTCAGAAGAAGAAACAGAAACAGTCTGTGACCCCGGAGAAAAACCATATCCGGAAAACTGGAATCTTTCAGGCGGTTTTGTTCAGCAGATGAGCTATGGACTCTATGCAGGAACAAGATATTTTCAGCTTTCTAAAGCCGGACAAGTTCAGAATCTGACAGCGTTGTCCAATCAGGAACTTTATGAAGAAAGTCAGCTTCTGCCGGAATTTCGTATTCAGAAAAACGGTTCGCCCCAAGTGCTGATTATGCATACCCATACCACTGAAAGCTTTGAGCCGTATGAGCGGACAGCCTATGATTCTGATTTTAATTACAGAACAACGGATAATTCCAAAAATGTTGTCATGATTGGGAATCAAATCGCTGCACAGCTGGAAAATGCCGGTATCGGTGTAATTCATGACAGTACGGTTCATGATTATCCGTCCTATACGGGGGCATATGAACGAAGTGCAGAAACTGTCAGGAATCTTCTGATTCAGTACCCCAGTATCAAGATAGTACTGGATATTCACAGAGATGCTATCGGCGGAGACGGTGTGATAAAACAGCCTGTTGCTGAAATTGACGGAAGAAAAGCAGCTCAGATTATGATTATCTCCGGCTGTGATGATGGCACAATGGATATGCCGAATTATCTCAAAAATTTCAGATTTGCCTGCTTATTGCAGCAGCAGCTTGAAAGCGATTATCCTACTCTGACAAGGCCGGTTCTGTTTGATTATCGAAAATATAATCAGGATTTGACAACAGGAAGTCTTTTAATCGAAGTCGGTTCACATGGGAATACACTGGAACAGGTACAATATTCCGGTGAATTAATCGGCCGTTCTCTGGCCAGAGCACTGGAAAGACTGGAGGAATAATTTTTGAAAAAATTTCGCAGATTTATGACAGGGCTGATTCTGCATATACTTGTGAGCAGTATGCTGTTCTGCACAGCTCTTGTATATCAGAGAGGCTATAATACGACACATCAGAAAAAAATCCGTATGGCAGATATTTCTGTTCAGGAACAGAATGCAGAGATACAGATTCTGCATTATCATCTGCCTGTGAGGATTCCGGCAGAAAACAGTCTGTTCTGGTATGGGGCTTATCTGGTAACAGATGCACCTGTGCAGATGTATCTTTCTGTTCTGGGGTTCATAAAAAATTCATAAAATATTAAGAAAATATTTAAAAATAAGCTATTGCAAAATAATGCGAAATCTGCTATAATATTAAAGTAATGCGTCTGTAGTTTAGCTGGATAAAACAGAGGACTCCGACTCCTCAGACCGCAGATTCGAGTTCTGTCAGGCGCACCAC
>CADBOP010000039.1 GCA_902796255.1 uncultured Ruminococcus sp. | reverse complement strand
CGGCATTGATAAAGTTTCTGCCGGAAAAACTACTGGTGCAGGTTTCTATTATCTCTGCGGTGATATTGCAAGACTGCATTCTGCTGTACTCTCCTATGCAAGAGATTTCATGATTGACAGAGGCTTTACTTATTATATTCCTCCGTTTATGATTCGCTCCAATGTTGTCACCGGTGTAATGAGTTTCAAAGAAATGGAAAACATGATGTATAAAATCGAAGGTGAGGACTTATATCTTATTGGTACTTCTGAGCATTCCATGATTGGTAAATTTATTGACACGATTCTTCCGGAAGAAAATCTTCCGCAGACACTGACCAGCTATTCTCCGTGTTTCCGGAAAGAAGTCGGAGCACACGGCATTGAAGAACGGGGCGTTTACCGGATTCATCAGTTTGAAAAACAAGAAATGATTGTTGTCTGCAAGCCGGAAGAGAGCATGAAATGGTATGATGTTCTCTGGAAAAATACTGTTGATTATTTCCGTTCTCTTGATATTCCTGTCAGAACGCTTGAATGCTGTTCCGGTGACCTTGCTGATTTGAAAGTAAAATCTCTTGATGTTGAGGCATGGTCTCCCCGTCAGAAGAAATATTTTGAAGTTGGCAGCTGTTCCAATCTTGGTGATGCACAGGCAAGGAGACTGGGTATCCGTGTCAAGGCAGAAGACGGCAGCAAATATTTTGCACATACGCTCAATAATACTGTTGTTGCTCCGCCCCGTATGCTGATTGCTTTTCTTGAAAACAATCTTAATCCTGATGGTTCTATCCGTATTCCGGAAGTATTGCGTCCTTATATGGGCGGCATGGATGTAATTCCTGTGAAATAATTTCTATATTTTATTTCTGATTATGTTCCACGTGGAAATGTTCCACGTGGAACATTTTTTCTATTGACAAGATATTCAGAAAATGCTATTATATTCCTAAAGAGGTGATTTGTTTTGAAAACTATGAATTGTCCGCAATGCGGCGGTGTGCTTCATCTCACACAATATGCTGGTGTTTATCATTGCAGATATTGTAGGAATCTTGTAGAATCGAATGTCATTGAACTGCGTGAAATTGCTCTCCGTGAACAGGAAGTCCGTCTTCAGAGATATGCTCTGGCAAAATCTATGGCAGAAGAAAACATAATGCGGGTAAAAAAGGAAAAAAAATTAAAAAAATGGCAGCATTTTTGCCTGTTCTGGTGGAGCTTTATCCTGTTAACTTTACTTCTGGGCATTTTTGCTCAGTTCTGTTCTGCTGCACTGGCACATACACTGGCGATTGTCATAGGCGGATGTCTGAAACTGCGGGCTGCCGGTTCACTTGCTGTCACCTGTATTCGTCCGGATGACTGCTATGAAATCTCTGCTCCGCCTGTATGTTCCAAAAGCGTTCTGCTGTTTCTTTTCTGGTTTGCGGATATGTTTCAATGGGTATTTGTTATAGCAGTATTATAAATTTAAAATCAGCTGGCTGTGAATGACAGGCGGCTGTTTTTTTGTACAATTAAAATATACAAAATTTGTTTAACTTGTCAATTGAATTTTTGGCAAAAATGATATACTAAATACAGTATTTTACTTTCCATTTATCAGGGGAAATTGAAACTAAAAAGGAGGTGAGAAAAAAATAATGAAACCTGTGTCAAAATTTGTTTTATATTGCATTTCAGCGGTGTTTTGTACGGCTCTTACTGTTTCAGTCAGTGCAAGGGCTACAGATGTTTACTCGGATTGCTTTGCAGAAGCACCCGCTGAATTTTTCGGCTTTCAGGTAATTGTGTCAGACAGCCTTGCTGATGCTCCCAGTTCACTGCCGGAGGAAATCCCTTTTATTTCCGGAGAGGACCTTGCAGATGCACCCACAGAGATTCCGGAATCTATGTTCTGGGTATCTGATGATTTTGCAGATGCACCCAGTGAAATTCCAGAAAATATAGTTCTTATACCAGAAGAAGATTTCACTGAAGCTCCTCAAGAAATTCCTTATGAAACACTTCCTGTTCCACAGCAGCAGCCTACAGAAGAAATTCAGGATAATGTAATCACTATTGCTGTTCCGGAACAAGCAGTAACAGATGTACCGGAAATGGTGACAGAGCCTCCGCCAATGATACCGGAAGAAACAGAACCTCCTTCTGAACCGGCTGCCGTGCCAGAGTTACCTGAAACACAACCAGAATTGCTGGTGATGGATGCACCTGAAATTTGTCCTGTTGAGATTGATTTCCAGTTTATTCCAGAGGTGCAGGAAGTACAGGGAACAGAAGAAGCAGAAACAGAAAGCAATGACTTCCCTGCCGGATATCGGGGCGGCTATGAAGATTTTCTTACAGCTCTGGGAGATTATGAATCCGGCAACAGGTATTATATCAAAAACAGTTATGGCTATCTTGGCAGATTCCAGATTGGAAAACTGGTGCTGCAAGATGTGGGCTTTATGGATTCTAACGGTAACTGGACCGCACTCGCCCAACAGTCATATGGTATTTATTCTGAAGAGGATTTCTTAAATTCTGAAGCGGCTCAGAATTATGCAATCAAAGCAATTCTGACGGCCAACTGGCGAACGCTGAAAAAGTATGGAGTAGAATCACATCTTGGAGAATATGTCCGAGGGATTGAAATTACGAAATCCGGTATGCTTGCCGCTGCACATCTTGTAGGGGCGGGGCATGCAAAAGATATTTTCCAGAATATCGACCATGCAGACAGCAATCAAACTTCTATGTATAAATATCTTGAAAAAATGGGAAATTATTATCTTGATGATGTCATACCATAGTAAATTATAAATGTTCCACGTGGAACATTTTTTTATCAAAAAAGGACGGTACATACCGCCCTTTTTATTTTAAAATTTCTGCTGAACCTGTGCTTAATATTGTTTCTGTTCCGTCAGGCAGTTTTATAATTAATCCGGCTTCTTCTGTAAAGCCTGTGGCTGTTCCTGTGATGCCGGTATCTGTGCGGACTTTATGTCCTAAGGTACAGGAATTTTCTTCATAAATTTTTAAATATGTCCGCTCGGGCATTTCAGAAAAATATTTTTGCATTTGTTTTAAGATTTCGGCTAATAACTGACATCTGTTAATGTGTTTGCCTGTTTCTGTTTCTATATCGGTAACGATTGTTTTCAGTTCTTCAGGGAGATGCGGGTCGGGGTGCAGATTGATTCCGATTCCGATGACTAAATAATCCATTTTCAGCAATTCTGCATTAAAGCTGCCTTCGGATAAAATGCCGCATATTTTCCGGCCATGCAGAAACAAATCATTCACCCATTTGATTTGCGTAATAATACCGAATTTTTTCAATGCTTCATGTACTGCTGCGGCTGTACATGCTGTAATGCTCATTGTGGCTGTCAGTGGCAAATCCGGCCGGACGATGACGGACATATATAATCCGCCTGTCGGGGAATGAAAGCTTTTTCCCATACGTCCCCGACCGGCAGTCTGCCTATCAGCTGTGACGACTGTCCGTGACGGTGCGTGCTGGCCGGCAAGCATTTTGGCCTGTTTGTTTGTGGAATCAATTTCTGTGAAATGCTGTACCTGAAAGCCTGTTCCTTCCAGAAGCAGTTCCATATATTTCTGGTTATAGATATCCGGTATTTCTTTCAGCAGATAGCCTTTGTTTGTGACGGCATCTATCTTACAGCCCTGTGCTTTCAGGTGGTCAATCGCTTTCCAGACGGCTGTCCGGCTGACACCGAATTTTTCTGCCAGCTGGCGGCCGGAGCAATATTCTCCTGAAGATAATAACAATTCTGACAATACTTTGTCTTTTAAACTCATTTTTTCAAGCCCCCTTGTGATAATTTTGTTTCTATTTTATTATATCATGTTTTTGTTCTGTTTTCAAGAGCTTTGAAAAATAAAGTTCCCAGCAATTTCAGGGTTGAAATGCTGAAAACTTTATTTCCTGTATAATCAAGCATCTTGTAATGTTCCACGTGGAACATTTTTTATCTCTCTTTCATATAATGCAGAAAAGCTGAAAGGGGGATATTTTGTGCTGCAAGCTTGTCTGCTCGCTTTTGCTGTCTGTATGGATACATTTTTTGGTGCTATCAGCTGCACTGTCAGCGGCATTCTGATTCCTAAAAAATGTGCTTTATTTATCAGTTTTGTCGGGACAGCATTTCTTTCTGTTTCTCTTTGCAGTGCCCAGCTTCTTATGCAGATACTGCCGGCACGTTTTTTTCAGTATACTGGTTTTGTTATTTTGTTTCTGCTTGGCAGTTCACAAATCATGAAAGAACTGCTGAAAGCGGTTTTCAAGAAGCACCGGCCGCACTGGAGCTGGAATGCCTTGGGGCTTGTAATTGATATTTGTTTTGATGAAACACTTGCTGATACAGACCATTCTAAAATTCTCAGTCTGAAAGAAGCGGCAGCATATGCGGCAGCTTTGTCGCTGGATTCGCTGGCGAGCGGTATCGGAGCGGGGATTCAGAAAGATTTTATCCCTGTCTGTCTGCTTCTGACTCTCTGTGCGGGGTTTCTTCTGACTTTGCTTGGATGCAGAATTGGCAAAAACTGTCATACTAAGAAAAATCTTTCATGGCTGGGTGGTGTTTTGCTTTTAGTGCTGGCTTTCTTCCGGTTATAATTATTTTATGGCTGTATTTACCGGATAGCTGGGACTATAAAAAGCAAAATCCAAAAACTGGTCAAGGGTCAGGGGCAATTCCTGATATAAATCTGCAAATTCTTCACAATTTTCGCAAAGTTCCTCATGATATACATATCCTACGTGATTGTTTTTCAGATTCAGGCACACAATATCTCCGTTCAGGCCTTTGCCTACGGGAAAGAGTGTGTGTTCGGGCAAAATTTTATATAACACATCCTGCAAACAGTTTTTAATTTCTTCCTGTGAGAGCAGGTATGTCACAGCAGCCCCCTCATCAGTCTGCTGTAAATCTATCGGATTTTCCATCAGTTTCAGGTATTCTTTCAGCACCTCCGGCAGCTGCATTTTTTCAAAAAACGCATGTAAATTTCCCTTAGTTACTTCAATTTTGCGTTCTGCAAAAAAGCTTCTGACTCTTTCTATTTTCATAATAATCCCTCCCATAAAATTTGAATTTTTCCGGAAATTTCATTTGTTCAATTATAACATAAATTTCATAAAATGTCAACCTTTTTTTCTTAATTTGCGACATTAGTTAAACTCTACAACGGTTTCTGTTATAAATTTATCAGAAAATGCTATCATAATTTCTTATTTATCTATCTTATTTTACTGTCTGATTCTCTTCTTATTTTTTCATTTTTATATTGCATTTATCTTTCAAATATGTTATAATTAATTTATTAATCTATTTCAGAAAGGACTGTTTCTCATGAAGATTGAAACAAAATGCCTCCATGAAGGCTATGTACGCAAAAACGGTGACCCCGGGGCACTTCCGATTGTGCAGAGTACTACTTATGTATTTGATTCTACACAGCATATCGCTGATTTGTTTGATATGCCTACAGAGTGCATGTATTCCCGTTTTGCAAATCCTACTGTAGATGCTGTAGAGAAAAAAATTGCTGCACTGGAAGGCGGTGCTGCTGCTATGTGTACCACCAGCGGACAGGCGGCTTCTCTTCTCTCGGTTCTGAATCTCTGCAATGCCGGTGACAGCATTATGGCTGTCAGCTCTCTTTATGGCGGCACGATTAATCTTTTTGCGGTATCTCTTAAAAAATTCGGCATTAAGTGCATTTTTGTTGACCCAGAGGCTTCTGACGAAGAACTTCAGGCGGCACTGGAACCCAATACCAGACTTGTTTTTGGAGAAACGCTTGCGAATCCGGCTCTGAATGTCTTTGACATTGAACGTTTTGCCAATTTTGCACACAGAAATCAGATTCCGCTGATTGTTGACAATACTTTCCCCACACCGGTACTTTGCCGGCCGATTGAATTCGGGGCAGATATTGTAGTACATTCCACGACGAAATACATGGATGGTCATGCACTTCAGGGCGGGGGTGTGATTGTAGATTCCGGCAATTTTGACTGGACAAACGGCAAATTCCCTGAATTTACTGAACCTGATGAGAGCTATCATGGTGTTGTATACTCTGAAACTTTCGGCAATATTGCGTATATCATCAAGGCAAGAATGCAGCTTATGCGTGACTTTGGTTGTTATCCGGCTGCCAATTCTGCATTTCTGCTGAATCTTGGTCTTGAAACGCTGGCTGTCCGCATGGAGAGATACTGCAAAAATGCTATGATTGTTGCAGAATTTCTTGAAAATAACGAAAATGTGGCATCTGTCAGCTATCCGGGACTGAAGTCTGATAAATACTATGAACGGGCTCAGAAATATCTTCCGGACGGTTGCAGCGGTGTAATTTCTTTTGTTATCAAGGGCGGACGTGAACGGGCTACTAAATTTATGGATGCACTCAAGCTTGCTTCCCGTGAAGTACATGTTGCAGATATTCGCACCTGTGTACTGCATCCGGCGAGCATGACACACCGTCAGCTGACAGATGAACAGCTTGTTGCAGCGGGCATTGATGCTGGTATGATTCGTTTTTCTGTTGGGCTTGAAAATGTAGATGATATTCTTGAGGATATCAAACAGGCATTTGCAAATTCTTAAATTTTTATTTTTCTATCTGACTGCCGGAACAGGCAGTCAGATTTTTTTTAGTTCTGTTTCCGGATAATAATATGCTAATATTTTCTTATAGTCTGCTCCTTCTCTGGCCATAGCATTTGCACCGTACTGGCTCATTCCGACATCATGGCCATAACCTTTTGTTGTAAAAATAAATTTTTCGTCCTCATATTCTATGCTGAATACTGCGGAGCGGAGGCCAAATATATTTCTCAGTTCCTGACCTGTAAAAATGCTTGTTCCTGCTGCTATCTGCATGACTGTTCCGGCTTCGGAATATTCGGGTTCTCCGAACCAGTGGGGAATATCTGTTCCCAGAAACAGGCCATCCCGAGAGGCTGTGAGCATTTCTTTCACTTGTTCCGGAGTATAACTTACCTGCTGTTCAAACTGTGGGGCTTCTTCATCTGCTTTACTTTCTACTGACTGCAAATAGGCGACTTCATCGCCCCAGACATTTTTGGCGGCTTCTGTCTTTCCGCCTGACATTGCGTGAAAAGCTGCGATTATCGGCTTGTCCTGATAGACAATAATTTCATCTGACACGGCATCTACGATATTTTCTAATTTTTCATAATATTCTTCAAATTTATCATTATATAACCTTTCCAGCTCATCTTTCGTATAAAAGGCCTGATACTGGCTGGCATCATCTGAAAAATCTGCACCCTTCAATTCCGGCCGGCGGTCAGAAAGTTCTGCCTGTCGTTCTGCGTAGGTATGTGCTGCTACGGCCTGAGCTTTCAGGGCTTCTTCCTCGAAAGTCACTGGCATTTCTGCACCCACAGCACCTATCAGGTACTCTTTTACAGAGACTTTTAAAATCTCGCCTGTTTCCGTATCTAATACATGATAATATTTTTCATCTGCGGGCATTTCTGTTTCTGTGACTTCTTCTGCCTGTTCCGGCTTTTCTTCCGGCTTTGGCTGCTGTTTCATCCATTTTGCGGGCAGCAGCGGCAGAAGGGTCAGCAATAAACACAAAAAACCATATAATAAAAATTTCTTCTTCATTCTCCCTCACTCCTGATTTATTTTATTTTTCGCAGATTTGCTCTCCCTCTTGACTTGACTTTTAAAAAATGCTATAATAGATACTATACTTAGATATTAAAAATCAAAGGAGGCAGCATTTTTATGAGTAACATGTTTTCAAATGCTGATATGCAAAATTTATGCAACGAACTTCTGGAAAATTCCAGAATTGACCAGAATCTTTATCACAAATTCCACATCAAGAGAGGACTTCGCCGCAGTGACGGTACTGGCGTGCTGGCAGGCATTACCAATATCTGTAATGTTCATGGTTATGTTGTCAATGAAGGGGAAGTAGAAGCCATTCCCGGTGAATTAATCTACAGAGGTTATGACATTTATGACTTAGTGCATAATGCTGAAAAAGAGAACCGCTATGGCTATGAAGAAACGGTCTATCTGTTATTATTCGGCAAGCTTCCCACACAAGAGCAACTGGAAGCTTTTAATCATTATCTCTCTATGCAGAGGGCATTGCCTTCTGGTTTTGTTGTAGATATGATGATGAAAGCACCTTCTAAAAACATCATGAATAAATTAGCCCGTTCTATTTTATCTCTCTATTCTTATTATGATGCAGACTGTGAGAGCACCAGTCTTGAAGATGAAATGCGTACTGCTATCAGCCTGATTGCGAAAATGCCTATCATGATGGTAAATGCTTATCAGGTAAAACGCCGGCATTTCGACAATCAGACACTTTATATGCACCCACTCAGACCGGAGGAAAAAACAGCAGAAACGATTCTTTCCATGCTCCGGCCTGACAGACAATATACACAGGAAGAAGCACAGCTTCTTGACTGTCTGCTGATGCTTCATGCTGAACATGGCGGCGGCAACAATTCTACTTTTACATGCCGTGTACTGACTTCTTCCGGCACAGATGCATATTCTGCGTATTCTTCTGCTGTCTGTGCCCTCAAAGGGCCGAAACATGGCGGTGCGAATATTAAAGTTTCGGCTATGCTGGAAGATTTCAAAACTAACGTTCAGCACTGGGACAATGAAGGCGAAGTGGCTGACTATATCCGGAAGGTACTCCGCAAAGAAGCAGGTGATGGCAGCGGGCTGATTTACGGCATGGGTCATGCAGTATATACCCTTTCTGACCCCCGTGCTGTCATTCTCAAGAAAAAGGCCTTTAAACTTGCCGAGGGCAAGGAAATTGAAGCAGAATTTCATCTGCTGGATACGATTGAACGGCTTACACCTGTTATCATGAAAGAAGAAAAAGGGACTGAAAAAACCTTCTGTGCCAATGTTGACATGTATTCCGGTCTTGTTTATAAAATGCTTGAGATTCCGCAGGAATTATACACTCCGCTTTTTGCTGTTTCCCGTATGGCTGGCTGGTCGGCTCACCGTATGGAAGAACTGATGACAGGCGGAAGAATCATCCGTCCGGCGTATAAGGCCATTCCCAAAAAGAAAAAATATATTCCTATCTATGAAAGATAACTGCAAATTATTATTCTGCGTACTGTTTTCGCTGCTGCTGAGCGGCTGTTCTATCAGCATCAATATTGACACGATGCTGACACCGCCCAAGCTCAGCGGTGAACAGGAGCAAATTTATCAGGCTCTTCAGGAAGCGGCCGGTGCGGATATCCGTCTGAGGTATCCCAAGAGCGGCAGTTATCTGTCTGCTTTTATTGTCGCAGATATTGATAACGAGGCCGGAGAAGAAGCCATTGTTTTCTATGAAAAAAATTCACTTCCTTCCGGCGGGCTGCGGATTAATATTCTTGACAAAATCAACGGGCAGTGGCAGTCTATCTGTGACAGAGGGGCAGAGGGTTCAGAAGTTGAGAAAGTCATTATTTCCCAGCTTGGCAGCAGTGACAGAATGAATATTCTTGTCGGCTACAGTACGGCCAGTCAGTCTGAAAAATATCTTTCTGTCTATGTCTATGAAAATAACTATCTTGAGCAGCCGCTCACGCACAGTTATGCTTTATTTGATGTTGCTGACACGGGAAACAGTCCGCATCCGGATTTAATTCTGCTGGGAGCAGTCAGCAGTTCAGAGCCGGCATATGCCGCAGTTTACCGGCTGGCTGAAGATAATCTCTATCATGAATACAAGCTTCAGTTCAAAAACAATTATACTGATTATCAGCAACTGATTTACGGGCAGCTTCCGGACGGGCAGATGGCACTTTATGTAGATGCTGCTATCGGGACAGCCAATATGCAGACTGAAATCTTTTCTCTTGAGCCGGCAGCGGATTCTGATTCTGAGCTACAGCTTGTCAATCTTTTACAGCGGTGTGGAAAAACGGCAGAAGACACTATCCGCAGGGCGAGCCTTCCGGCCATGGATATTGACAGGGACGGCCGGCCGGAAATTCCTGTGCAGGAAATCTTTCTTGGTTATGAATCTGTTTCGGAAGCGGAACAAATCCGCCAGACCAACTGGCTCACCATGCAGGAAAATCAAATCTATACAGAATATCAGAGTTATTACAACATCAATGACGGCTATATCTTTATGCTTCCCGAACTCTGGAAGCAGAAAGTCACAGTTATCAACAACACAGAAGAAAACGAAATCCAGTTCTGTGCATATGATTCTGATATGTCTGTTCTGCTGAGAATTTATATTGCCTATGATGAAGCGGACAGAAATGCATATCTTCGTGACGGGTATCAATTATTACATACCAAGGGGACAGCATCTTGTCTAATCAAGGCCGAAGAGGGGCAGGAACTTTCTGTTCCGACAGGAGATATTTTATTATATTTCCATTTTTTAGACTGATTTTTTTTTCAGAAAGGAGCATTATTTATTTATGAAACGTATTCTTGTTTGTGAAGATGAAGACGTGATTCGGGATTGTGTTGTCATCAATCTCAAACGTGCCGGTTATGATGTTGTAGATGTCAACAGCGGAGAGAGTGCTCTCCAGAAATTTGATGAAGAAAACGGGAATTTTGCGATTGTTCTGCTGGACATCATGATGCCCGGCATTGACGGCTTTACTGTCTGCAAGCGTCTGAGAGAAAAAAGCTCGACACTTGGCATTATCATGCTGACAGCCAGAACACAGGAAATGGACAAAGTCAGCGGTCTGATGATTGGGGCAGATGACTATATCACGAAGCCTTTTTCCCTTTCAGAATTAACAGCCCGTGTAGATGCGATTTACCGCCGTGTCTGCATGAGTTTCAATTCAGATGAAAAAAGTCCTGTGATTGAATCCGGCCCGTTTACATTAAATCTTAAAAGCAGAACGGTTTCCAAGAACGGTGTACAGATTGACCTGACGCAAGTAGAATACCAGATTCTGGAATATTTTATCAGCAATAAAAACACGCTTCTTGACAGGGCAAGCATTTTAAATCATATCTGGGGGGAAAACTATTATGGTGACTATAAAGTCATTGATGTAAATATCCGCAGAATCCGTCTCAAAATCGAAGACGACCCCTCAAATCCGCAGTATATTATTACCAGATGGGGATATGGCTATCAGTGGAATGACAAAGTTTAAAAGCAATGCTGCCAAAAAAAGGAGCATCATACAACGCTGGGTTACGAACAATCTTGCAGTTATTGTTCTGATTATGATTTCCATTGTTCTTGCATTTGTCTATGCAGTGCAGACTTTCTATTATGCCAGTGCAAGGCAGACACTTACCGGAGAACTGACCTCTGTTGTAAATCTGCTCAATCGTTATGCACAGGATTCAGAAACGAATCTTTCTTCTGAAATCAGAAGAACGTTTGAAAGCTTTTCTGCCAAGGACAAAATGGAACTGATGGCTGTCAACTCGAAAGGCCGAGTGATTCTTACTTCTTCCGGTTTTTCGCCCGCAGCAGATACTTCTATCCCAGATTATGAAAATCTTCTCAACGGCGGTGACGGCTACTGGGTGGGCAAAGCAGAAAACCAAGAGAAAATTATGGCCGTCTGTGTGGATATTTCTTCTTTCAGCACAGAATATCATGCTGTCCGTGTTGTCTGCTCGCTTTCTGAAGTAGACAAGGCAATTGGTACTATTATTATTGCAGCGACTATTGTATGTGCAGTAATTCTGCTGATGCTTGTGCTGACGGGTATTTATTTTGTGGGCAGTATCATTAAGCCTATCATGCAAGTGAGCAATATGGCGGGAAAATTTGCAAAGGGTGATTTTTCCAGCAGAATCCGCTATCAGGATTCGGATGAAATCGGCGATTTATGCAAGGCTATCAATCATATGGCAGATGAGCTCTCAACAGCAGAAGAAATGAAGAACGAATTTATTTCTTCTGTTTCGCATGAATTAAGAACGCCTCTTACAGCTATCAAGGGCTGGGCGGAGACAATCTCCTATGCGGACAATGACCCTGAAACTGTCCGCAAAGGCATGAATGTCATTGTCAATGAAACTGCCCGTCTTTCTCAGATGGTGGAGGAACTGCTTGATTTTTCCCGTATGCAGAGCGGGCATTTCACGTTACAGAAAGCGACTATGGACGTTCTCGCCGAACTTGGTGATGCTGTACTGATTTACATGAATAAAAACATTCAGGATAATATTAAAATCGAATATGATGAACCAGAGATGCTGCCTTTTGTATTTGGTGACAAGAACAGAATCCGGCAAGTTTTTATCAATATTATCGATAATGCTGTCAAATACTCTGACCCCGGAGGGCATGTGCGAATCAAGGCATTTGAAAAAGACGGCAATGTCTGTGTTCAGGTTTCTGATGACGGATGCGGTATCAAAGAATCTGACCTGCCGAAAATCAAAACGAAATTCTATAAGCCGAATCATACAAGGCGCGGTTCTGGTATAGGGCTGGCTGTTGCAGATGAAATTATTTCTGAACATGGTGGTTCTATCGACATTACCAGTAAAGAGGGTGTCGGCACAACGGTTCTGATTACGCTGCCCCCGGAATCGCACGAAAACTGAAAAAATAAGGGAGAAGCTGATATGAATTTACCTGAAGAAGCTTATCACCAATTTGTTGTT
>CADBOP010000038.1 GCA_902796255.1 uncultured Ruminococcus sp. | reverse complement strand
CCAGTGCCAGCGGCAGAAAGATGCAGCCTAAAATATAAAAGGCAAGCCCTGTTTTTTTTAGGCGGAAAATGCGTTCTGCAAGAAGATTCATACCAAAAGCAACTAAGCTTGCTGATAAAAGACTGATGGCTCTGACAGTATCAGAAAGCATACTCCATGTTTTTGTCAGGAAGATGACACCGCCTAAAAACAGGAAGATGACACCGGCAACCAGAAGCAGAGAAATCGGACTGAAAGGTTGTTTCGGTTTTTTTTCTTTCTGCTGTACAATTACAGGCTGCGGAGATTGATAGTAGTTTTTATAATCAGAAACAGGCTGCTGATAAGTATTGGAATAATTGGAATAATTCGGCGGCGGCCATGAAGACGGGGCAGAAGGCGGAGCAGTATTGGAATTTCTGTACAGGCTGGAATAATCACCGGTTGTATGGTTGGGATTTTCATTTTGATTCATAACGATTCCTCCTTTGGATTTGAATTTATTAGTTAGTATAAATAACAGGCTAAAAAATTACGAAAAATTATATACAAAATTTATGCTTTATTTTTGTAGAGAAATAACAAAAGCAGAGTACGCAATGCATACTCTGCTGAATTTTGCATATTTTATTTTTAATCATGCACGATAACCGGCAGACCGTCTTCAATTTCACTGTAAAGATTCTTTGCTTCTGACCAGCGCATGTTCAGACAGCCGTGTGAACCGTTGTACATATAGATGCTGCCGCCATAAGCACCTCTGGACAAGTCATGGAAACCACAGCCCAGATAATTGAACGGCATCCAGAAATCTACCCACTGTTCATAGCCTTGAATTGCATATGTGCCCAGTACGACACCTGCAGCATGGCCGACTATCTTGCACACACCTCTGGGCGTTCTGCGGCTGGCCATGGTTTCTGTACCGGAAACAATATCATAGTCCATGATAATTTCATTGTTCCGGTAATACCAGAAATGCTGTGCGGAAATATCAACTTCAATATAAGTCGTGCCGATATCGTCCGTCTGACGGGTATAGCCTGTGCCCCAGTCTGTATAGATAGGTTCTACCACAACAGGGTCACCCTTTTCGATTAATTCCATAATCTGGTTGACAGTTTCTTTCTGGTCAATCTGCCAGCCATAGCAGCTCGCATCTGTCCACGGTACGGTAATCCATCCATCGAGTGTTGCATAAAACTCGTGGTCTTTCCCGTAAGTATCAGTTTCGCTTGCCATCTGGGAAACAAATTCAGCAATAGCATCCTGATTCAGCGGGATATCATGGCCGGAAGTGGTAACAAAAGAACCGTCCTCTTTTTTGAGCAGCCAGCTGATGATAGTATCATTATCCACCACTTTCTTTCTGTCATCAAAATCAAATGTGATTGTGCAGTTGGCGTAACGGTTATAGACTTCCAAATCATCTTCCAAATCCGTAGCCTTGACTTTGGCACGATAATTTTCATAACAGCCGGATTCTTCCATGTTGACAGTGTTTTTGCCAGCATTGAGCTGTTCCATAACATAGTTCAGAAGGATAGTAGTATCAAATTTATCGCCAAGCGTTTCAGGCTGAATTTCAAATTTGCCGGAATCATTACGGATAATTTTGGCATTGGTAGAAACCGCACTGCCCCAGTCATAATTCTGGATTAAATTTTTTAAATCTTCTTCAGAATAAGAATAATCATATTTTACTGCATATTCTGAGCTTCTGAATAATTTGGAAACCCAGTTGAAATTACCTTCGCTGGCCGCCTCATTCAATGCACCGGACGGCAGAGAATATGCAGCCTTGAAGTCAGAAGCAGCAAAAACTACCTGCTCTCCTTTTGGGGTAATAAGAGTCAAGTCTTTTAATTCTTTTTCTTCAATTAAAGCGTCGTGTGCTTCTTCTGTTGTCATACCTGCAACAGAAAGAGAATTAATATAAGTTCTGGGCAGGAATTTTCCCTGATAGCTCAAAGCACCAATGAAATATGCTGCAATAATCACACCGGCACACCCTGCACCGATAAGCATACCCATTTTTGCCCCGCTCTGTGCATTCTTCTTTTTGCGTTTTTTCTTTGAAGCCTTTGCAGTTTTCGCCTTCTTGGGTGCTTCTGTTTCTTCCGGCAGTTCCGGCTCTTCTTCTGCTTCTTCAGGAATCTCCTGAGAAAAAACAATAGGTTCTTCCTGCGGAGCTTCTTCTTCTTTCGGCAGAGGTTCGGGAAATTCTACCGGCTCAGGAGCAGGCCTTTCTGCAACCGCAACAGCAGCCGGTGCAGCAGGCTCAGAAACAGCAGCTGCCACTGCTTTGATTTTTACTTTTTTTGCTTGTGCAGCTTCCGGCTGTACAGTGTCAGAAGCTTCAGAGACAGGAGCAGAAACAGGAACTTCCGGAACAGGTGCAGCCGGTTCTTCCTGATGGACATTGGCAAGAGCCTCACGGATTTTTGCCATTTTTTGTTTTTGAATTTCTGCAATTCTTGCTTGAATATCTGTTTCTGGTTCGGAAACAGCAGTATTTTGTTTTGCATCATTTTCACGGACAAGATTATCTGTGAAAGAACCGGAAACACCCACCGCTTCTAATACTTCTGCTGCGGACATTTTTGATGCATCTAATTTTTCGGCAGAATTTGCCATCTGCTTCTTGTTGCCCTGATTTTGCAAAATGCTTCATTCCTTTCTTATCGTGCAAGCCGTGTGTGCTTGGCGGCTGTTCTTTATCTGTTGTCTATCTTTTAGTATACCACATTCTTCGGCATAAAGAAATGACTAATAAGTTACAGTTTAGTAACAATCTGTTGAGAAATTGATACTTTTTATGTTTTTGGAAAAAATATATGTTTTATGGTGAATAGAATTGACATTTTTTCTAAAATATGTTATACTGTATTTGAAATGAAAGGAGCTGAAGAATTATGCTACAGTCTATTTTTTCTCCGGCAGACATGCTTCTCCCAAACTGGGAAAAGAATGTCTGTCCGGAAACTTGGAGCGTTATCGCCTGTGACCAGTTTACCAGTTCGCCGGAATACTGGGAACAAGTCCGGACATTGACCCAGAATGCCCCCTCTTCGCTGAATCTCATTCTGCCGGAAATTTACCTGCATCAGCCGGATATGGAAAGGAAAATTCAGGAAATTCACCAGACAATGCAGAAATACTGGGAGGATGATTTGTTTCAGGTGTATCCGGAGGCACTGGTGTATACAGAACGTGTCCAGAGTAATGGAGTTTTAAGAAACGGTGTGGTCGGTAAAATCGATTTGGAAGCCTATGATTATCATACCGGAAGTACTTCCCCTGTCAGAGCCACAGAAGCAACTGTGCTGGAAAGAATCCCCCCCAGAATGAAAGTAAGGGAAAATGCACTGCTGGAATCTCCGCATATTATGATTTTAATCAATGATGAGAAAAAATCTGTGATAGAACCGTGTGAAACACAGAAAACAGAAATGCGAAAATTGTATGATACAGAATTAATGCTGGGCGGCGGACACCTGACAGGATATCTGATGTCAGAAGAACAGCAGAAAGCATTCCTTTCACGGCTGGATGTGCTGCTGGCTTCTGCCGGAAATTTGAAATTCGCTATGGGTGACGGAAATCATTCACTTGCAACTGCCAAAGCCTGCTATGAAAAATTAAAACAGGAACATCCGGAACAGGATTTTTCTGACCACCCTGCCAGATATGCTCTTGTCGAACTGGTAAATCTGCACAGCCCCGCTCTGGAATTTGAAGCCATTCACCGGATTATTACAGAAACCAGCCCTGAAACCCTCATGCAGTATCTGACTGAAACACTGGAACTTTCAGAAAATGCAGCAGATGCAGAACAGGCTTTTATAGTGATGCAGAAAAATCAGGAGAAGAAATATTATATTCATAAACCCTCTGCCTCCCTGACAGTCGGCAGCCTGCAAAATGCACTGGATGCCTATCTGCAACACCATGACGGAAAAATAGATTATATTCATGGAACACAGACACTGGCACAGCTTGCGGAAAAATCAGGAAATATCGGCTTTGTCCTGCCGGATATGGATAAGAAAACATTGTTCTCCGGCGTGGAAAAAGACGGCGTTCTGCCAAGAAAAACGTTCTCTACCGGCCATGCAGAAGATAAAAGATATTATATGGAATGCAGAAAAATCAGATAAATTCAAACTTTTTTTGAAATTTTTTCAAAAAAAGCTTGATTTCTGAAAAGAAATATGTTATAATAAGATTATGCTAATATGCTGAAGATGTGAAAAGGCCGGAACAAAACTCCGGTCTTTCGTTTTGCAGCAGGAACATAAGAAAGGCAGGTAATGCGATTTTGAAACTCAAAAAATTTGGTACGACAGAACAAAAAGTCTATGACCTGATTGCACCTGTTGTCACAGAGCTGGGCTACCTGATTTGGGATGTCCGCTACGAAAAAGAAGGAGCTGCATGGTATCTCCGGATTTTTATCGACAGCGAAACAGAAACCGTCAGCATCAATGACTGCGAAAAAGTAACCGCACCCGTCAGCGATTTGCTCGATGAAAAAGACCCCATCGCCCAGAGCTATATTCTGGAAGTCAGCTCCCCCGGACTCGAGGCGGATTTAATCAGAGAAAGCCATTTTGATGCCTGTCTTGGCTGTGAAGTCCGTGTAAAGGGCTTCCGGAATTTCGAGAACGGCAGCCGTGAAATTGTCGGTATCCTGAAAGACTGGAATAAGGATTTTATTACTTTGCAGACCCCTGAACAGACACTCGAACTCCCGTTTTCAGCAATTACTTTTGTTAAGCTTTATTTTGCATTTGAAAATTAATTTATTATTTATTGGAGGAATCAGAAAAAATGGACAGTAAGTTCTTTGAAACCCTCGCTG
>CADBOP010000037.1 GCA_902796255.1 uncultured Ruminococcus sp. | reverse complement strand
TAGTTTAAAGTATGAAAGTTTAACAACATCCATGATTCAAAATTTCATTCAGAAGAAAATTAACTCCGGATTATCGCCAAAATACGTCTCTGATATTGTGATTGTCTTCAAAACGATGGCGAAATATATCAGCCGTGTACATGGTTTTCGGAATCCGCTTTCTGATGTAATTCTGCCGAAATCCCAGAAAAAAGAATTGCATTTGTTTTCAGAATCTCAGCAGAAACAGCTTTGCAGTTATCTGGTGAAAAATCAGAATCAGACTTCTTTGTGCATTTTAATAAGTATGCATATGGGGCTTAGAATCGGTGAAATTTGCGGTTTGCAGTGGTCAGATATTGATTTTGAAAAACAGATTTTAACCATCAGAAGAACCGTTCAAAGAGTTCGTACAGGCAACGACACAAAACTTTTGATTGATACGCCAAAAAGCAACAATTCCAAGCGTTCTGTACCGATTCCGGATTTCATGATGAATCTGCTCAAAAAGTTCAGGAATCAGGATAATTTCTATATTTTGTCAGATTCTGAAAAAGCTGCTGAACCGAGAACTATGCAGAGAAGATTCAAAACGATTCTTAAAAAAGCAAATCTGCCGTCAGTCAATTTTCACAGTCTTCGCCATATGTTCGCTACGAACTGCATCAAAGCCGGATTTGATGTGAAAACTCTCTCTGAAATTTTAGGTCATGCCTCTGTCGAAACTACGTTAAAATTATATGTTCACTCTTCTATGGAGCGAAAAATTGAATGCATGAACAAGCTGAAATTCGCTGCTTAAAAAGAAAATAAGCCGTCAGAATTTCCGTCAGTTGAAATCATAATATCCCTATATCATGCGAAAAATCAGAAAGTTGTCTCAGATGTCCGCCATTGATGACATATATCATTTTTCAATGGAATATTATATTGATATTTATCATTATATCACTTTTTTGTTTTTTAATGTAATATATAATTGAAAAAAATTATTATAGAGGAGCTTAAAAAATATGATTAGCCAAAAACAAATTCTTAGCAAAATTAAAGAACTTTCTGATTTTCCTATTGTGAAAAAAAATCAGGAGATTCTTTCTGATTTAGAAAAACTAAAAAAGCGTATTCAAGATGATACGTTTCACATTGCTGTAGTAGGTGAATTTAGTTCCGGAAAGTCTACATTTATTAATGCAATATTGGGCAAAGATATACTTTCTCATGCTGTGAACGAAACTACAGCAACAATTACGCACATTTGCCATGTAGACAAGTCAGATAAAAGACTTGGAACTTGTGAAATTTTGTATTACAATGGCGAAATAGTATATCTTAAAGATACTGGTCAGCTGAAAAAATACACTACCGTCCAGGCAGGTGAAAATGTTGCTGAAAAAATACGTTCTGTAACAGTTTATGTACATCTTCCTTATCTTTCATATCCGATTACGATTGTAGATACTCCCGGTTTAAATGGTATTGCAGATAAGCATAGGAAAATTAAATTTGAAGAAGTAAAAAAAGCTCATGCTTGTATTTATTTGCTTTCAGCTAAAGGGCTGAAAGAATCAGATAAGGAAATTTTGCATAGTTTGATGAAATATCAGAGTGAATTTATTTTTGTGCAGAATTTTATTGATGTTCTGCGTAAAACAGAAGGAGAAACCTATGAAGCAAAGATTGAGGATGACCGGAGAAATCTTGAAAAAATCTGTGGTGCATCTTATGTGAAAAAATTTCATATCTGTGGTGTTTCAGCATTGAAAGCACTTTGTGCAAGAGATGAAGCAATTGAAAGACTTTTTTATGCCACAGATACTGCTGTTTTATCTCAGAATGACAGAAAGCGTTTAGAGGAAGAATCAAACTTTCAGAGTTTTGAGAATCTCATTAAAACAATAGTCAACAGTGGCGAATATAAGCAGGTTATCTATCGTTCTGCTGGAACAGCACTTGTTGAAATTATGAATCAAGTATTGGACGAACTGGAAAATCAGCAAGCAATTAATGAAGAACTGCAAAAAAGTGACAGCCAGCAAAATAGAATTATGCTTGCTGAAAGAAAAATTAAACAGCTTCGTTCCAGAAAAGAAGAATCAAAAAAGAAACTTAGCAATTTTATTGTTTCTTATGCAAGAGACTGCCAGAAAAATTTGATAGAATATATAAAATCACAACTTCAGGAAATTGAAGAAAAAATTTGTCAGGAAATTAGCCAGAAAATCCGAAATTTTAAGCAGTATCAGGAATTTGAAAAAAATCATGGAACAGATGTTTCTTCTTATTTTAGCAGGCGTGTGAATTTGGCAGTAAATGGTGAAATGATTCCAAATATTCAGCAATATATCAAAAATGATGCAGAAGATATTTATAATGCTGCAATGCAGCGTGTTTCAAAGTATACTGCTACCCTTGCCACAAATATTTCTGAACAGTTTACTGTTCAGCTGGAGGAAGCGGATAAAAAAACTGCATTCGGAAATAAAGGAAAATTAGAAAAAATTAATGAGTTGGAACGGCAGATTGAAAGAGAAGAATCAAAAATTTCAAGCTATCGGTCATCTGCATATAGTGATACAGTACAATTGTATGATGAAGAAAGAAATAAACAGCATAAACAGATTGAACTGACAACTTTAGAAGATGAATACAGACGGCGGATTACTTCTTTAGGCAGCAGACCTTCTGTAGAGCAAGTCCGTGTAACAGAAACCAGAGTGCGTTATAGAAGAAGGCTTTTTTGGGAGATTGAAGAACCTTATGAAGTGACAACATATAGAACAGATGATTCTGCTCAAAGAAGATGGGATGCCGCAATAGCAAATCTTGATGCAAAATATCTTCCACAAATTAGAGAAAAAAAGCAAAGAATTTCCAGGTATGAAGATACAATTTCTAATTTAGAAGCACGTATTGCCCGTAATCAGGAAGAACGTAAACGGTTGGAAGAAAAAATTCTGCATCTTCAAAAAACTGCGGAAAAAGAAAAGCAGATTTATGAGACAGCAGAAAAACAGTTTCAAGATGAGTATGTTAAAACATTAAAAAACAGACTGTTTGAAAGTCTTCATGATTCGCTTTTTGATGCAGATGATTGTGTCTATTTCTATCTGAAAGAGTATATTGAGTCTATGTATAAAAGAAATGTCCAGTACTTACAGAAGCATGTTGAGCGGATATATGTACAGAATATTGAGGCACAGGAAAAGCAGTTACTGGAAGCGATTTCTCAATCGAAAGAAGAGTTAAAACAGAAATATCATGCTGCTGATAAAGAAATCAAACTTCTTAAAAAAATGCAGAAAGATATTAGTCAAACTTTTGGTACAAAAATATCTTGATGAGGTGAATGAATATGGAAAACCAATTTAAAGAACAGCATTTTGAACGAAAGAAGAGTATTATTCAGTGTCTTCAGGATGCAGAACAATTCCTTACAGAACATGGTCATCCTGAGGAAGCCAGCCGTATTGCTGTGCAAAGAAATAATCTTGAAAAAGGAGAATTTTCCATCTCTGTTGTTGGCGAATTCAGTGCCGGAAAATCTACCTTTTTAAATGCACTGATGCGTGAAAGAATTCTTCCTTCTTTCACAAAAGAAACTACGGCAACAATCAATTTTCTTCGTCATAAAGATAAAGCAGAAAATGGCGAAAGTGGCTGTGTACATTATACTGACGGACACACAGATACATTCCGTTCTGCTGACCTGAAAACAATTTCAAGATATGTCAGCACAGACAGTGATTCGGTCGATGTGGCAAAATCTGTAAAATATCTTGATTTGTTTTTGGACTCCCGTTTCTTAGAAGGAAATGTCACACTGGTAGATACTCCCGGATTGAACGGTATTGCAGAAGGTCACCGTGACATGACTATGGAACAGATTGAAAAATCCAGTGCTGGTATTTTTCTTTTTGATGCCAATAAGCCGGGCAGCCATTCTGACTTTGAATTCTTAGGCGAGTTACAGAAAAGAATTAAAAATGTAATCTTTGTTTTGAATAAAATTGATAATATCAAGAAAAGTGAAGGCGAAACTGTAGAATCTGTAATTCAGAAATTGAAAGAAAACTATAAAACTGTGTTTCCGGAAGCAGAAACAATTCCTGAAATATGGGCAGTGGCTGCTTATCCGGCTTTAGTAGCAAGAAGCCATACAGAAATGGAATATAACAACAAAACAGAATTTACTTCAAAGGAACGTGAAGAATTTGAAAAAAATTCTCATATGCGTGAATTTGAAGACAGACTATGGCGTTTTCTGACACAGGGCGAAAAAACAAGACAGGAATTGCTTTCACCTATCGTACAACTGATTAGTCAGCTTTCTAATATTAAAGAAAGTTATGATACAGAACTCTCTCTTTTGAAAGGTTCTGTGGATAAGTCTGAAATTGAGGCAAAACAGATTGAACTGGAACAGGCACTTGCGAATCTCAGTGAAACATTAAGTCAGGAAACAACAGATGTCAGAAGCAGAATCCGTGATGCAGAAAAGGAATTTGAAGAAGCGGTAAAATCAGGCTATCAGGAGATAGAAGACAGAATTTCCAGAAGTTTTGATAATTTTACCAGCATTGATGAAATTGAACCGGAAAATCAGGAAAATAAAATTAAAAAACAATTAGTAAATACAATCATGGCTGCTTATGATGCATATTTGAATGCCTTAAATGAAATCGTAGAAACTCGTACTACTGAAGTTCTGGATTTAGTGAACGAAGGGTTTTCAAACTCTATTTCTGCTAGTTTAAATCAGAAATTAAAACTGACAAGTTTTGAAGTTGGTCTGGAAGATTATGAAAAACAACAGGATGCACTTCAGGCAGAAATTGATAAGCTTTCTGTTGAAGTGGAAAGTGCGACAAATAACAAGTGGAAACAAATGGAACTTCAACAAAAACGCAATAAAAAAGAAAAAGAATTGGAAAGTCTCAGAGAAAGAAAAGATAATTATGTGGAATTAAGTTCCAGTCGTATTCCATCTATTCAGCGATATACTGAACAAGATTATGAAAAAGAAAAAAGAAGTGGAGTATTGGGAGCTATTAAAACATTTTTTGTAGGAGAAAAGTATAGACCTGTTGAGCGAACAATGACAGATGATACAGAATATCGTCGCTATATGGAAGAACGCACAGGTATTCTTAAAAATTATGATGAGCAGATTCAAAAAGCAGAGGAAGAACTCGGCAAGCTGGAAGATGGTCATTTAGAAGCTGCTGAAAAAATGCTGAATCATAAAAATGAACTGCTCCGCCAAAAACGTGCTGAAAAAGAACGCCGTGATGAAATTTTTGCAAAAAAAATGAAAGAAACGAGTGAAAAACAGCTTAGAAAACAGAAAGCAGAAGTGCTTGAGTTTGCAGCACAGCTTTGTCAGGACTGCCTTGATGAAACCTCCAAAAAATTCAGAGAGGAACGTAAGAGCCGAACACAAACGATTGTGGAACTGATTGCAGGAAAAATTACAAGACAGATTGAATTGAAAAAACAGGAACTGGAACATTTGCAGAATCAGAATCAGCAGGCTGTTCAGGAGAGAGATGAACGTATTTCTGAGATTGAAAAAGAAAATCAGCAGATTGAAGATTTATTGTTCAGAGCAACCGGATTGCAGGGAGAAATTGAAAGTATCCGAACGGACATCATCATGCAGGAGGAATTATAATGAAAGAGCAAATACAAGGAATGCTTCAGATTTCTGAAGAACTTGAAAATATTGATATTTCTGACCAACTTCGCAGATTGCTGGATTCACTGGAACATCAGCAGTATTGTCTGACATTTATGGGGCAATTTTCAGCAGGAAAATCAAGATTGATTAACAGTCTTCTTGAAAAAGAAATACTTCCTGTACACATTACAGAAACAACAGCTTTGATTACATTCATACAGTATGACACAACTGACCATGCTGATATTTTCTATAAAGACGGCTCACAGGAAACTGTTTCTATTGAAGAATCCCGTGAACTCTGGCAGAGCGGCAATACTGAAAAAATCTCCGGAATCAGTCATCTTCATATTTATGTGAACCATGAATTTCTGCAAAGTGGTCTGATGATTGCAGATACTCCCGGAGTGAATACAATTATTCAGCAGCATGTAGAGATGACTGCAAATGTAATCGGAAATGCTGACCGTGTTCTTTATGTACTTGGAAAATCTGTGACAGAATCTGATATGACATTTATTCAAAGTATTCGGGCAAGCGGTGTTCCGATATTGTTTGTCCGTACACATATGGATGAAATCAAAGATACAGAAGAAAATGCAGAAATTACTTGTAAAAAAGAAACAGAAGTTCTGAATCCGTTCACAGGAGATAAAATTTTCTTCGTTTCTAATGAAAAGAATAACAGATGGTATTCAGAAATTGAATGTCTTAGAAATTATCTTTTTTCTAATCTTTCTGAAAATCTTGAAGAAGTTTTGAAAAAAGATATTGCTGCAAGAACCGTTTTTCTTGCAGCACATCTGAAAAAAATTCTGAATGACCGCAGTCAGAATCTTAATAGGCTGATGAGTGGAAAAGAAACAGAATTTCTGGTTCATAAGAAAGAAATGGAAGATTCTCTTCATCGTATGGAAGAAATTCTTCAGAGAAATAAGGAATCTTTGAAGAAAAAATATCAGTCTTTGTGCCAGTCGGCTGAGGAAGAACTTTTGGAGACGAAAAATGCAGAAATTAAAAGAATCAAACAAAATATCAGTGAAATGAAATATGGCTCATCTCCGGAAAATTATGTTCAGCCTGTGGAAAATGCTGTAAAAAATTCATGTCAGCGTATTTATCAGAATTATCTTTCTGCTTTTGACAAAATGCTGAAAGATAATAAAGAGTTGCTTAACAGAGAACTTTCAGAAATCAGTGATTTTTCACAGATGGAAATTGATTTGCCTGAAACTTTGCAGGAATCCGAAGAAATGTCAGAAGAATTGAAAACTCGTCTTGCATCGCTCCAAGCTTTGCAAAATAGCTTGGAAGAAGAACTTTCTTCTATTGCGGAACAGCAGGAAGAAGTCACCGGCAGTCAGGAACAGCTTCTAAGTGAAGAAGAAGAACTGCGTTCTGCACTGCAAAGCATTCAGGCGGAACTTGATAGTTATCCTGCATATGTTCCGAAATATTATGAAAGAGAAGATGCACATAAACATGAGGAAAATTTCAGAAAAGCGGGAAAGATTATAGATTTTGCCATGATGCTGATTCCCGGAGAAGGATGGGCAAAAATAGGTGCAAGTGCATTAAAAGTTGCTTCTAAAGGTGCAAAATTAGTAAAAGCTACCAGTGCTGCCAGAAAACTGTCCAAAACGGCAAAAATGCTGCATACCAGTGCAAAGGTTTCAAAATTTTTGAAAACAGCAGATACAGCTATGGATGTAGGAAAGGGAATAAATCATATAAAGCAAACCGCAGAAGAATCCGAAAATCCTGATATTCTGGATTTGTTAAGCGTTGACTATCATCTTGCCAAAATCGGAAAAAAGCTCGATGAGAATAAACCTTCTGTCAAGGAAATTGACAGAGAATATGAAAAGGAATATTATGACAAAAAGCGTGAAATTGAAAAACGCAGAGCAGAACAGGCAGAAGCAGCCTTTAAAAAGCGGATGCAGATTACAGGCACAAAGGACAAACAAAGAGAATTACAGATTAGGGAAGAAGCTGTAAAACAAAGTCAGCGTGCAGCAGAACAGGAAATGGCTGATTTAGAAAAGGAAATTCAAAGAAAACGTGAAAAATCAAAAACACAATATCTGATAAATTATTATCAGAATATGGCTGAGGAAAAAATCAAAGCCTTTGCAGAATACCTGAAAACTACTGTTCAGCCTGATACAGAAAAGAAAATTGAAGAATATCTTCAGACTTATGATTTCCGGATTTTAACAGATATTCATAGAAAACAGGCAGAACTTTCTAAACTGGAAAACGAATTTCATAGTATGGACAGAAAAAAGCAGGAAGAGACATCAAAAAAATATCAGGAATATTTGATTTTCCTGAATCAATTACAGGTGAACTGAAATGAATGCTGAGTTTCGCCGTATTCTAATCGTTGGAGAACACAAAGACAAAATTGAATTTATAAAAGAATTCCTTTTTGGATATGCTCCGGTTCAGCTGGAAGAACTTTTCCGGAAGAAAGAAAAAAACGATAATGTATGTATACAGCTAAAACATTGTTTTGATTATCATTGCAGAATTAATTACGACAAAGAAAATATCATGATTGAGTCCTTTCACTTTCCGGCAGGTATGATACTTGAAGCAGATATGAATCCAGAACAGCAATGGCTGGATTCTCCACTTGCAAATTCATGCGGAATGGTTTTATTTCTTTTGTCGTATCCGTGGAAAACAGCAGGCTTTTTAGAAAATCTGCACAGGATACCGGAGCATTTAGGAAACAATACTTTCTGTTATCCTGTGCAGTATTGTGCTGTAATGTGGATAAATCCTAATCAACACTTTGGTGCAACAGACCTCATAAATCCAGAAAAAATTATTGAAGAACTTCCTTATGAAATCAATAAAACTCTGAAACAATCTTCTGAAACAGCATTTCTTGCTTCTGTTCTGGAATATCCTGTTTTTCGGGATTATCATGATTTTTGGAAGATACTTTCAGTTTCTGGAAAAATGCAGACATTTTTAGAAGAAGAAGCAAGAATAAATCTTGAAAAACTGCATCAAAAAATAGAAGAATTCCCGTCAGAGTATTTTTCAAAGCATCCGGATTATCTTGGGTTGTATCTTTATGATTTTCCATTAGATTTACAGGAAAAATTTGAAAATCTTACTAATCAGGAAACATTCAGGCAACTTACTTCATTTTCGGCGGTTCGTGGAAGTGGAAATATTATACAACGATACAGAGATAATTATTACCGTCAATATGCAGATATTATTTATCGTGCAGCAAGTGAAATTTATCAGCTTAATATACAGGATATTTGCTTCTGGGATTTGGAAAAAGATATTAAGCAGTTGTATGCAGAAATTGAAAACAGTTATCAAAAGCTTTTCAAAAACGAAAAAGCAACAGCTTGTCCGGATACTCAGAGAGAGTATCAGAATATTCTGCATAATAATAAATACGATATTCATTTTATAGAAGAAACAATATGTTTTATACAGGATGGTATGATGCGTGTTATTTATGAGCATATTCTGAAAAAAGAAAAAACATTATCATCTATCCTGTATTCCAAAACATCAGGAGGAGGAAATAAAGCATGAAGAAAAGCATTCCAATTTCAGCAGCTATGCTGGCAACTGAAGGAGGACTTCTGTTTAGTATGCCAGATTTAACTGGCTGGCAGGGAATTCCTCTGCTGTGCAGCTGTGGAGGAATTGCAGTTCTGTTATGTGGAACAGCATACTTTTTGTTTTCAAAGATAGCAGATTGGAAAGAAGAACAAAATAAAAACTTTCAGGAAAAATCTTATTCCCAATTAGAAGAATTGAGAAAAATTGTAAATAAGATGCAAGATTCTCATGAATCACAAATAAAAATGACAGCGGAATTATTTACCACTAAAATTACAGAAATGCAGGAGCAGGTTGTTCAATATACTGCTCATGCAGAAGATATAATAGAAGCACATCAAACAGGCATTCAACAGTTGCAGGAAAATCAGCAGAAACAGTCTGACACTCTCACAGAACAGCAAAAGAATCTGATTTCTGAAATGACAGAATTATTCACTGCC
>CADBOP010000036.1 GCA_902796255.1 uncultured Ruminococcus sp. | reverse complement strand
TTATAGCACATTCCTTACTGGATGTCAATATTTTTTTTAAAATTAAGCAATTATTTTCCGGACTGACAAAAATGCCAGTCCGGAAAACAGGATATTTTATGATTTTTTACCAAACAATCCGCTGAAAAAGCCTTTTTTCTTAGGTGTTTCCTTTTTGGGTTCAGCCTTTTGAGGAGCAGGCATTTTGGTTTCTGTATTTTCCGGAGTTTCCGGAATTTCAGCATTGTCTGCGGTTTTGGCAGTTTCCGGAGTTTCTGCAATATAGAACGGTTCTGAACTGCCTGTCCATGCTTTGCCGTGTTCATAATGATAAGAAACATATTCAATATGCAGACCCCTTGCAAACGGCATTGCGACTTCAGAAATTTCTTTCCGGATTTGCTTTCTCTGTTCTTTTTCGATACCATCCATCCAGTCAATGATAATTAAATAATGCGGACGGATTTCTTCTTCTTTCCGGATAGTTCTGAGCCAGATTCTGTGAATGATTTTCTTATCTTTGACATAATCAGTAATATGATTTATCATATCATGATTCGGCATTTCCGGCTTGGTGACAATGACCCTGCCGCTGTTTTCGTTCATACTGCGTACTGTGACTTCAGACAAATCGCCTTCTGCTGCTTTCTGTGTCAGTTCAAGAAGCTGCATATCCAGCAGCATAGGTGCACCGCTGCCGGGATTGATAATAATTCCTGTTTTTTCAGGATGTTCTGTCAGAAGCTGATGTAAGTCTGCAAATCTGACAATTTTTGCACGGGCATATTCTGCCGGATTTGCTGTTTTCAGACTATATAAATCTGTAAAAATCATAAACAGGCTGCCACCGTCCGGCATCTGATAAACACCGGCTTCATCAGGCTCACCGTTTTCACCGGCTTTGAACGGGTGCAGAAACGGTGAATGATAGATTTCCTGCAAAGCATCCAGTTCAGTATTGCCGTCTGCCCTGCCCCACCGCATGTCCTGCATGAGCAGAAGCAGTTTTCCTGTTACAGCAGGATTCAGCACAGGCCGCTGTACTAACGGCAGATTGCTGTAATCCGGAACAGGCATTAATGCAAACAGCGGCACAGCAAAATAATTTTCTGCACTGTCAAGCACAATCTGTGTGACACCACAGCGGAATAACTCTGCAAACAAGAACATTCTGTGCTGTTCTTCATTTTTGAGTGCTTCCAGCATAATATGCCGTTTTTTCATTTGTTCTTTAAAATCGAGGCAGAGTTCTTCTGAGGAAAACAGATAAGCAGTAATCTGATTTTCCTCCTGTGCCAGAAAATAATGTTTGGTTGCAGGACAGAAAGCTGCCCACAGTATATCTTGTTTCCGGATTGCTTCTGTTAATTGTTTGGAAAGAGTTTCTCTTTCGTGCATATCTTCTGTCTGACTAAGATTTGTAGTCAGCTCCTGTATTGTTGTCATAGCATTTACCCTCCTGTTTTTTCATGACATAATAATTATATCATATTCTGAAACTCACGTCAATAGTTTCCGGAGAAAACCGTAAGTTTTCCTGTAAATATTTTCTGAACATTTTGTAAAATCGAATAGAATCTATTGACTTTTATGTGATATTATTATATAATTTAACTGCAAGTAAAAATCATACAGAAAGGAAGTTTTATTTATGAACCTTCAAAGAGGAATGCGTGGAAAGCTGGCACAGTATTTTGATATTTCCTGTCCGCTGGAAATTTCTATGCAGACTGTCGGGACAGCCGTTTATGATTACTGCTGTTTCGGCGTAGATGCTGCTTCTCAGCTCTCTGATGACAGATATATGATTTTCTATAATCAGACACGCTCACCTAACGGAGAAATCACCTGTCAGACAGAAGGAAACGGCATCCGCTTTTTCACGGCATTGCAACAGCTCCCCGCAGCGATACAGAAACTGGTATTTACTGTCAGCATTGACGGCAGCGGCACAATGGGGCAGATTTCCGGCCATACACTGACAATTCAGCAAAGCGGCCATGAACCGCTTGTGCTTCAGCTTGCCGGAAAAGATTTTCAGCAGGAAAAAGCAATTATTTCTGTCGAAATCTATCAGAAAGACGGCTGGCGTTTTTCTGTTGTGGCCCGTGGATTCAACGGCGGTCTGGGTGATTTGCTCCGTGTTTACGGTGGTGAAGAAGCCAAACCTGAAGCCGCTCCGCCGCCTCCGCCTCCTGTGCCTCAGAAAGTATCACTGGAGAAAAAGCTTGCTGAACATGCACCGGAACTTGTTTCGCTTGCAAAGCCTATCATGGTAGAGCTGAAAAAGAAAAATATTCAGGATGTCATTGCCCGTGTGGCTCTGGTGATTGACATTTCCGGTTCTATGACAGGCAGATTCAGCGATGGTACTGTACAGCAGATTGTAAATAAAATTCTGCCGCTGGCGGTACAGTTTGATGATGACGGAGAACTGGATTTTTGGTACTATGGTTCAAGATGCAAACGCATGGACGCAGTCACCATGCAAAATTATTCCACAGCTGTCCCGTATGACTGGCAGAAACTGATGCGGAAGCTTGGCTATGGCAATAATGAACCAGTTGTCATGAAGGAAGTTATCGATGAATACCAGAGAAGCAAGCTTCCGGCTTATGTTATATTTGTAACAGACGGCGGTATTTATGAAACAGGCAAGATAAAAAAATTGCTGGTAGATTCTTCACGTTATCCGATTTTCTGGCAGTTTGTCGGCGTAGGCGGCAGCGATTACGGCATTCTGGAAGATTTTGATAATATGTCCGGCCGTTATGTGGATAATGCTAACTTCTTTGCTTTAGATGATTTCCGCTCTGTGCCGAATACCGAATTATACAGCCGCCTGCTCGGAGAATTTCCGGAATGGCTGAAAGAAGCCAGAAGACTGCATATTTTTTAATCATAAAAAATCCCCCTGAAAACGGGGGATTTTTTCTTAATTCTTCCGGATTCCCGTCAGAATGATAACACTTCGGGGAGCAAGCCAGAAAGTATTTCTTTCCCTGCGAACCAGCAAATTATAATCCTGTTTCCGGATATGCGGCACATCTGTATAGAACTGTACTGACCAGTTTTTGTCTTCCGGCAAATCCGGCAGCTGTACCGTCTGCGTTTCCCAGTAGGCATTAATCCCAAGAAATACAAAATCATCTTTTTTATGCTTATCCTGTCCGGCAAACATAATGCCAATAACATGGGTATCATTCCGGAATTCCTGATTCCATGGCGTGGAATTATGAATGCTCATGCAGGGAAAATTCACGCTGCACGGTGCAGTATCTTCCCGAAGTATCTGATGTGCTTTCCGGAAAGCCGTCATATCTCTGACAAAATCAAAGACTTCCTGAAATTCTTCCAGTCTCGACCAGTCCAGCCATGCTGTTTCATTATCCTGACAGTATACGTTATTGTTTCCGAACTGTGTATTGCAAAATTCATCACCAGCCGGAAACATCGCTGCTCCCCTGCTGCATAACAGCACAGCAAAAGCATTTTTTACCATACGGATTCTCAGGTTTTTAATTTCCGGATTCTGTGTTTCTCCCTCATACCCGCAGTTCCAGCTGTCATGTGCATTATCGCCGTCTGTATTATTCCAGCCGTTTTTCTCGTTATGCTTCTGGTTATAAGAATACAGGTCATACAGCGTAAAACCGTCATGACAGGTAATAAAATTCACAGAAACGTTATTGCCTCTCAGTTCCTGCGGATAGATATCCCGTGAACCCATGATTCTCTGTGCAGCACTCCATGCTTTGCCGTTATCCCCTTTCAGAAAGCCTCTTAAATCATCACGATATTTTCCGTTCCATTCAGCCCAGCGTTTCCATGACGGAAAACTGCCGACCTGATACAGTCCGCCGGCATCCCATGCTTCTGCAATTAACTTGACTTTGCTTAAAATCGGGTCATAGGCTAAATTTTTCAGAAGCGGCGGATTGGTCATCGGGCTGCCGTCCTCGCTTCTTCCTAAGATAGAAGCAAGGTCAAAGCGAAAACCGTCTACCCGATATTCAATTACCCAGTGCCGCAGGCAGTCTAAAATAAACTGCTGTACAATAGGATGATTGCAGTTAAAAGTATTGCCGCAGCCGCTGAAATTAAAATAATGTCCGTCCGGTGTGAGCATATAATATACACTGTTATCCAGCCCCTTGAAAGAAAAAGCAGGGCCGTTCTCATCGCCCTCAGATGTATGATTGAATACCACATCCAGAAATACCTGAATGCCATTTTCATTGAGTTTTTTAATCAGCATTTTGAGTTCATCCCCTTCGTGATTGAACTCGATTCTGGAAGAATAGCTTGTATTCGGGGCAAAAAAGCAAGTTGTATTATAGCCCCAGTAATTCAGCAGTTTTTCGCCCTGATACTCCCGAACGCCGTCCATCTCATCAAATTCAAACACAGGCATCAGCTCCACAGCATTGACACCGAGCCGTTTCAGGTACGGGATTTTCTGAATAATGCCGTCAAAAGTTCCTTTATGCCGGACACCGGAAGTTTTATGCTTGGTAAAGCCCCTGACATGCAGTTCATAAATAATCAAATCGGAGAGCGGTATTTTCTGTTCCGGAAACTCTCCCCAGTCAAACTGACCGGAATAGATTCTTCCGTGATAACAGCCATAATCTCCCTGCTTTTCTCCCCAGACGCTCTGTCCTGTGACAGCTCTTGCATAGGGGTCAAGTACGTTCCGGTTCTTATCAAAAATCAGCCCTTTTTCTGGTTGATAAGGGCCGTCCAAGCGATAGCAGTATTCTACTGCATAAATATCAATATAAAAAATCATAATAGACCACGTATCGCCGATTTGGTAATTATCAGGAATAGGAATCACTGCAAACGGTTCTTTTTCTTTTCTGTGAAACAGCACAACAGAACAGGCTGTAGCATTTGCAGAGCGGATTGTAAAATTCACAGCATCTCCGAACGGAGTTGCACCATTCAGGAGATATAATCCGGGGCGGACAGGATAGCCCTCAATAATTTCCGTAGGCATGTATTGGGTATCCTGCATATAGTATTTTCTTTCATGCATGAAAGCACACTCCTTTGTCAGATTAATGATAGTATTATTATTTTATATTTTCAGGGTTCAGAATATGCGGGTCATTTTTTGTGTTGTCATATTTTATATTATAGCATACAGATTTTAGGAAATCAATAATATTATATGAACAATTCATTTTTACGCTGTGCCTGTCTGTAAATATACTGAAAAATGCCTAATTAATAAGAAAATCATAATAAAAACCAATCGCTGACGGGCGATATTTTTGTTCATGTTCTCTATTTACAAAAGTCGAAATTTGTGTTACAATAATGAAGCATGAATATAATTGGGGAATCCTATCAGATATACTTGAAAAGAAAGGCACTGTGAAACATCATGGAACAAAAACAGTCTGAAACAGAAAAAATTTACCAGAAAATGCCGTTTATTGTTGCGGCCTCTTTTCTTACAATCGGCTGTCTGTGCATAGCAATACATAGCTTCAGTTCTTCTTCTGAAACTTCTGAAAAATCTATGGAATTAACTACAGAAGAAATCACAGAAACTTCTGAACAACTCTTAATACCTGCCACTGAACAGGACAGCAGCAATGTAAATCTGGGTTCTGTTCCGGAAATGGAAACCGTTCCCGAAATCATAGCAGCAACAGAACAGGAAACAGAACATGACCCTCTGAATCCGCAGTTCTCTGTTCCTGCCGGATTCTATTCAGGAGAAGTCCGCCTGACACTTACTTCTGACACCGGAACAGCGATTTATTATACAACAGACGGCAGCACCCCTACAACAGAATCTATTCTCTATACTCTGCCGATTCAGATTATTTCCCGTGCAGGAGAAGCAAATTATATCGCTTCCCGTTCAGATACTTCTGTCAACCCTGTCGTAATTACAGACCCTGTTGATAAAGCCACTGTGATTCGGGCTATTGCCATTGCTCCTGACGGAACGGAAAGTGATGTCATCACACACACATATTTTGTTGGCCTTGACCAAGAAAGAAATTATCATAATATCAACATTGTTTCTATTTCTGCTGATGAATCTTCTTTATTTGATTACAATACCGGTATTTACTGCACTGGTGCTGTATATGACAATTACGGCAGATATTCCGACAGCTTTTTTATTCCTGCCAATTATACACAGTCCGGAAGAGACTGGGAACGTGAAGTGGGTGTGGAAATTTTCGATACAGAGGGAAATTCTATTGCCTCTCAGGAAATGGGACTTCGTATCATAGGCGGTACTTCCAGAGCCAGTGTGCAGAAAAGCCTGAAATTATATGCCCGTGAAGAATACGGCAAAAAAAATCTGCATTGTGCCCTGCTCCCAGATTTGTACAAAGAATATGACCCTTCAGATGATATTAAAAAATTCAAGACTTTTGTACTCAGAAACGGCGGTGATGACCATTATGGTACAAAATTCCGTGATGCTTTTATTCAGCGGCTGATTGCAGACCGTGCCGTCAGCACACAGCACGCACAGCCTGCGATTGGCTTTCTCAACGGCGAATACTCCGGTATCTATAATTTACAGGAAGATTATTCGGATTATTATATTCAGTCACATTTCGGTGTGTCGAAAGAAGATGTCATTATGATTAAAACAGAAGAAATCGAAGAAGGTACAGACGAAGATTATTATGAATATCTTGCTTTCTCTGAGTATGTCAATTCTGCCGATTTCTCAGATAATGACGTTTATGCAGAATACTGTCAGAAAATGGATATCCAGAGCCTGATAGATTATTTTTCATTTGAAATCTGGATTGAAAACAATGACTGGATTGATGTCGGAAATAATTACCGTCTCTGGAAAAGTCGAAGCGTTACAGACCAGCCCTTTCAGGACGGCAAATGGAGATGGGCGGCCTATGATACAGAATATTGGGATGTGACAGAGACGGCGAGCCTGTCGGCCGTTCACAGCTGTTAAGCTCCCTGATTTCCAAACGCTATTATCTGGGAACAAATTTCTTTGTGCAGCCCCTGATGCAGAATGCAAGTTTTCGGGCACAGTTCGTTACAACGTTTATGGATTTGTGCAACAGCTGTTTTGCTCCGGAAGATGCAATTGCTGTACTGGATGACATGTATCAGAACGAATACGCACCGTTTCTGAATCAAAGCTACCGCCGCACAGGCCCTTCATGGAGAATTGATACAGACGAATATATGACAGAATATACAGAAAATATTATTAATAACGAAAAAAAATTTATTCAGGGACGTACAGAAGCTTGTATCCATATGCTGACAAACTGTCTTGACCTGAGCGGTGAAACAGCAGAAATCAGTATCACTGTTGAAAATCCTGATTCCGGTACAGTGCAGATTAATACCGTCACACCAGACTGGAATACTTCTCCGACATGGAAAGGCGTGTATTTCACAGATTATCCGGTCACACTGACAGCCATTCCGGCAGAAGGCCATACGTTCAAGGGCTGGTCAGGTCTTTCCAGTCTGGATGCACATAATCCCTCAATTACGATTCCTGTAACACAGGCTGCTAATCTTACCGCTGTTTTCTCATAAATTCAGGAAGTATTTTTCCTGAATCTGACAGGGGTGATTCCATACCGCCGATGAAACAATTTACTGAAATAATTACTGTCTGCATAACCGCAGCGGCCTGCAATCTCTGTCACGGAGAAATCTGAATTTTTCAAAAGTTCCCTTGCTGTCCTGAGGCGAATTTCTGTAATATACTGCAAGGGCAGACTGCCCGTTGCTTCTTTAAACAAGCGGATAAACTGCCGTTCAGAATAGCCTGTCATGGCTGCCAGTTCTGTCACAGCCAGTGAATGGTCATAATGTTTTTCAATATATGCCAGTGCCGGTGCAAGCTTGAGAATGCCTGTACCGGTGCTGATTTTTTCTGTATCATAAAGCCTTGACAATAATACGGCCAGTTTTAAAAAATCTGCCTGTATCATAGTTTTCCATCCGGCAGATTTCTGATAATATTCCTGATGCATCTGTTCCAGCAGTTCACAGACCAGCAGAAAATGCTGTGCCGACAGTTTCAGATGACTTGTAAAATGATTACTGCGGGAATACTTCGGCTCTAATATGAATAAAGCCTGAAATCCGGCGGATTCTGCAATATCTGTTTCAGACAGGTTCAGGAAATTACGGCGGAACATAATATTGCAGATATGAAAATTTTCCGGTGCAGCATACCCATGTTCTGTATCTTCACCGACAATAAACACATCACCCTTCTGAATCGGGAATTTTTCATTGTCTACAATATGGGTAGCATGGCCGGACAGAACAATCACCAGTTCGGAATAGGCATCATGTCCATGAAGAAACAATGGGGTTTCATGTTTTCCATACTGAATAAAAAACGGAAAGCTTTCATCTTGCGTAAATGCTTCCAGCGGCATACGGAACATAAAGAAACACTCCTTTCCTTGTCAGTTTTTTCCTCTTTTTTGTCAGATTTTTTCTATTATTTTTTTTAAAAACATGCTATAATTAGTATATCATATTTTAAAATATCTGACAAGGGGGAAATCTTATGCTCAGGCATAAATTTACAGGTTTACTTTTATCTGCACTGTTATTCTTTCAGCCGGCACTGGCTGTGAATGCCGCTGAAGAAGAACAGGATATGCGTGAAATTTCTACAATGGAACTGGTACGTGACATGGGTGTGGGCATCAATCTCGGCAACACACTCGAATCCTGCGGTGACTGGATTAAACAATGGGGTGATGGTACTGTCACTTCTTATGAAACCGCATGGGGCAGCCCTGTGATTACACAGTCTGTCATTGAGGGCTATGCTG
The DNA here is from genome assembly GCA_902796255.1 of uncultured Ruminococcus sp. GTDB lineage: Bacteria > Bacillota > Clostridia > Oscillospirales > Ruminococcaceae > UBA3855. The sequence continues at coordinate 393 of CADBOP010000036.1, read as the reverse complement.
AAGAAGGCTTTGGTGTTGTGCGTGTTCCGGTAGCATGGTCAAATATGATGGATGAAAATTATAATATCAGTCCGGAATATGCTGCAAGAGTACAGCAGATTGTCAACTGGGTTCTGGATGCAGATATGTACTGTATTATTAATATTCATTATGATAACGGCTGGGTAAATAATTTCCCGAAAGATAAAGAAGGCAGTATGCAGAGATACTCTCTCATGTGGACACAGATTGCCGATATTTTCCAGAATTACAGCGATAAATTAATATTTGAATCTCAGAATGAAGAACTTGGCTGGGATTCTCTCTGGAATCGCTGGGGCGGTACAAACGGCAAGGCCGAATCTTATGGCCTTGTAAATGAAATCAACCAGAAATTTGTAGATATTATCAGAG
>CADBOP010000035.1 GCA_902796255.1 uncultured Ruminococcus sp. | reverse complement strand
CCGCAGCTATGGCTTGTATCAGAAAGACCCGTTCATTATAGGGTCTGACCTGGGAGAGATGATTGACCAGGGAACATTCAGGGATTTTTTCATTAAAGTCGCTGAAAAAGCAGGACTACCCGAAGTACGTCCGCATGACCTGCGGCACTTTGCAGCAAGTCAGATGATTCGGCAGGGAGCGTCTCCTGTCGGAGCTGGTCGGGTACTCGGAGACCTGCCACAGACCACATTGAATGTATACTGTCAGGAATCTGTTTCAGGGAAGCTGGATGCTCTCATGAAGCTGAACAGTGTGACAGAAACTTCATCAACGCAATTGACAACAGCTTGATTCTTAATCCGGGGCTTATGCCCCGGAGAACAGAAACAAAGCCGTCATAATTGTCATAAAAAGTTTTTCAAAAATCTGAAAAAATACCCCTTTGCAAAAATAGGGCAGTAAAAATCGAGGGTTTAAGGCGATTTTCTCTATAAAATTCGGGGGTGTTTTTCGGAAAGGGGAAGTTTTTATGAAAAATCAATTTTTTTAAATTTACTAATCTCCAGAAAGGATGATAATTTATGCAAGATAAAAATATAAATCAAGCTCCTCAACAGATGGGAGTTCAAGAGCAGAATTCATCAGCACCAACGATGCCAAAGCAGCCTGTTGCTGTATATAATTATGAAGCACTTACTCAGAAAAAATATAACCTGAATGGAACAGTTTATGATGTCCATAGTTTTATCCAGGCAATGATGACGAAAAAAGCACCAGCATCTGGACAAAGAAATTCTGAATTAGGAATTACAATGTTATCTGTTCTGGCAATAACTCCTTCACGATTTACAACTACAGAGTGTATGGTATTTATGATAAAATATATATCAGGAAATATCGTAAAGCAGACATTCATACCGTATAAAGATTTTGTGCGCCTGAATCTTCTGCCGTATTTCCCGACAGCTATTTTCATGAAGATTAAATATACTGATAAGCAAATAAATATGGCATTGTTTAATGAAATTCTTCTGGCGAGAGAAAATGGCTTTATAACTATTCCGGGTAAATCCGGATGGAATAGAATTGAATTTCCAAATGAAGTAAAAGAAGTCTTTGTAACTAAGAATTTATTCTATGGATTTCCGGCAGATATTCTTCCGGAAAGTATACAGCATAGGGAAATAAGGGGAACACCTGATTATCCCCGTGATAAAATTTATAATACGATACAGATAATTTCAAAAAATTTTAAACTTAAACTATTGCTTGCACTTCGTTTTATCAGCCTATTACTATATTTCTTTTCAGCTGAGGGGATAAATCCAAAGCATATTATCATAGCAGAACCTTCTGAATGTATAACAGCAGAAGTGATAATCGCTATATTGAAAACAAATGATTTTTCAACAACAGTAACACAGTCTCTCAATTTTCCTAAAACAAAGATATCTCAGAAGCTGGACAGTATCAATGATGGAGTTGCTGTATTTCAGGATACAGGCAATATTGAAGATGCTAAAAAGCGGAAAGCTGCTCTTGAATGTATCATAGAAGATATTCAACATGCCAACGACATGGAACAGTACTCACGGCATCTGATTGCAGTTATCTCAAAATATGCCGGAAGAGAGCTTCCGCCGGAATATATTTGCAGACTGTCATTCGATGATGTGAAGTTGAAATTTGATGTGCCTGCACTGCAATGTGTTTGCAGAGAAGTAGATAGTATTTTTATCCGCTATATTACTGAACATTTTAAAGAGGTAAAAGATAAAATATCCAGCGTAATTGCATTTTTTAAGAAATCACAGGATAAGGGCATTCCTGATGACAGAACCGACATTTATCTTTTCCTGACGGGGTTCAATGAGATATTCATGAAGGCTTTTGGAAAACCTTTCATGAGTTCTGTTGAAATAGGCAAAATTAAGGAATGGCTGAATGAAAGCGTGGAATATTCAAGCATTGCATATGCTGTTACTGCTGAATTTCAGGAAATTATAAACGAAGGCATTGCACTGGAAAAATTCAAAGCGATTGAGAAAAAAGGCACAGCTGTTTTTGAGAAAGACAAGAACTATCTTATTACTTCAAACGATATTATCAGCATGGAACCGGAACTGATTGAACGCATAATACTTCCGAAGATGCAGACCACACAAAATATTTATCAGCTGGTCAATGCCCTTGATGAATGCGAAGTGTTGTACAAAACGAAAAAACAGCATCATCCTATTAATATTTATACATCAAATGGTGAATCTGTAATGATTAATGCGTATAGTGTAAAGCAAAGCATTCTTACACTTGACAATCTAAGCAGAATTAAAAATCTTCCGAATAAGCGGTTTTTCTTTAAAGCAGATGAGATACGGGATAATGAGTTTATACCACTTCTCGTAAATTCTGACGGAGAGGTTGCTGGTATACGATTTAACAAATTAGAAGCCGGACATATTTTCATAACCGGCAAAACAGGGTATCGGAAAACAACCATGATTGCAAGAATTACTGCTTCCCGTGCTTACATGAATCATAGAGTTGTCATATTCGATGCCAGCGGAGCATTCAGCGAGGCAGAGCTGAAAAAACATTTTCCACAAAAATTTATTGAGAAATATATTACCACTTATGATATCAAGAAAGAAAAGGATACAAGGCAAGAAATACCTGTGAACCTGTTCAATCTCAAGGGCTGTGATTCTCTTACAGAGAAAAAGAGAGCGATTGTCGGCGTTCTGTCAGCCGCTATGAAGGACTTAACGGAATCGAAAATAAGAAAACTACGCAAAGCTGTTTCAGAAATGCTGAAAGAGAAAGATGATATACAGCCGTCAGATATTCTTACAAGTTTATCAGCTGACGAAGAAGATGCTACATATGCAAGTCTCTTAAATCGTCTGGAATCCGTTATGGAAGATATTAATGAATACGGCATGTCATCAGGTACATGGGAAGATATTTTCCCTAAGTCTAAAAATATTGTGATTGTCAGAACCAGCTCATCATACGCATCGAAGGATAATCCTTTGGTAGATATGATGATTGCTACATTGTATCACTATCAGGAATTACACAATGAAATTCCGCTTGCAATTGTTTTAGATGAGATTCAAGACCAGAACTTTGCAAAAGGCAGCCCAAATTGTCAGATACTTGAAAAAGGCAGAAAATATGGTGCTTCTCTTATCTGTGCAACGCTTCACTATCGTAACAGGGGCTGTGATTATGGCGAAGCTATGAGCAATGTAGATATTAATATTTTCATGAAGCCGACTTCCAGTTCTATTGGACTTGTCGCATCTGAATTAGGGTATGAAGATGATGAAATAGATTACCTGAAGAGGATGGATAAAGGAGACTGCATTATCAGCTGTAGCTTTTATGACCGTGAGGAAAGAGAGAATTGTCCGGCTGTTCTCGTTGGGAAGGTTCCGGATGAATCTGTTATTCCGGCTACCAGAGGCTGTCAACGCTATGGAAATGCGTTATACACCTAAT
>CADBOP010000034.1 GCA_902796255.1 uncultured Ruminococcus sp. | reverse complement strand
TGCCGGAATATAAACACTCTCCAGCCCGTTCGGACAGCATAACAACTCTGTTTTCTGCTTATTGCACAATATATTTTCTGATGCACTTCCGACACTTGTGAAATACCCGTTTCTTCTGTCCACGACAACAGAACGCAGATTATCATCTTCATAAAATACATGATAATTAATTTTCTGTACCGTCTCCGGAAGAACAATTTCATATAATTCCGGATGACTGTCCAGCGACCAGCTCCCCAGTATCTTCACTTCCGGCGGAATTGTCAGAGAACTTTTTGCACGTCCTGTATAATTTTTCAGTTCACCATCTTCAATTTTAAGTTCCATGCAGTTTCTCCTTTTTGAACTCAGGCACTTGCCGCAGCCACTGCATGACTCAGGCGGACAAGCTCCTGCATGGTCAGTGCTTCTATCCGGACAGAAGGAGAAAGCCCTGCCTGTGCAAAAACTTCTTTCATCTCTGCTTTGGAAATTCCGAATGCTCCGGCCAGTACACCGGAAAGCTGTTTTCTTCTCTGTGAGAATCCGGCTCTGACCATTCTGAAAAATACTGTCTCATTCTGCACTTCCCAGATATTCTCCGGATAACGCTCTATCTGTATCACAGCAGAATCTACATTCGGAGCAGGATAAAAGCTTCCTCTTGACACATCAAACAGCTTGACAGCTTTCCCATAATAGGCCACAGCCACTGTCACAGCACCGCTTTCACGGCTTCCCACAGGGGCACAGAGCCTCTGGGCAGCTTCTTTCTGTACCATAACTGTAATAGTTTTCACGGGCAGTTTCTCTTCCAGAAGCTTCATAATCAGCGGCGAAGTAATATAATACGGCAGATTGGCACACACAGCCACATCCATATTTTGAAATTCTTCTGCAATTAATTTCTTCAAATCATATTTCATGGCATCTCCATGAATAATTCTGATATTCTCAAATTCTGAAAGCGTTTCTTCCAGAATCGGAAAAAGTTTCTGGTCCAGCTCTACCGCAGCGACTTTATCTGCTCTCTTGGCGAGTTCTTTTGTCAGTACTCCGACACCTGTGCCGATTTCCAGAATCCCGAACCCTGCTTTTGCATTCCCCAGTTCTGCCATTTTCGGACATACTGACGGATTGATAATAAAATTCTGTCCGAGTGATTTGGAAGTCTGAAACCCGTTCCGGCTCATAACCTCTCTGAGATAGTTTAAATCCGTTAATTCCGGCATATTCTCAAATCCTTTCAGAATTCAAATTCTTGACTAACGCTTCGGCACACCGGATACCGTCCACAGCAGCCGAGGTAATCCCTCCGGCATAGCCTGCCCCTTCTCCGCACGGGTAGAAGCCCCTGATTCCGGTGCTGTAAAAATTCTCATCCCTGAGCATTCTCACAGGAGAAGAACTTCTGGACTCCACACCAGTCAGCACAGCATCATCACAGGCAAAGCCATTTAATTTCTTATCCATTTCTTTCAGGCCAGCCCGCAGCGTTTCGCACATAGCCGCCGGCAGATACTTATCCGGCGATACAAACGCAGTGGAAGGCAGATAACTCGGTTTGATTCTGCCAAAAGATTTGGATTCTTTTCTGTGAAGAAAATCTTTCACACAGATAACAGGAGCAGAATAATCACTTCCAGCAGCCTGAAATGCTTTCTGTTCAATTTCTCTTTGCAGGAACATTCCGGCCAGCGGATGAGAGCTGCCGAACTCTTCCGGTGTAATGCCGACTAATAAAGCACTGTTGGCATTTCTGCCGTCACGTGCGAAGCGGCTCATGCCATTTACAGCGAGTCTGCCGGCTTCTGAAGCGGCTGCTATCACCTCGCCGCCGGGGCACATGCAGAACGTATACAGACTCCGGCCGTTCTTGAGATGTACGGCCATTTTATAATCCGCTGCACCCAGTGCCGGATGATTCCAGAAACGGCCGTATAAAGCCTTATTAATATCTTCCTGCAAATGTTCGATTCTCACACCCATTGCAAAGGGCTTCTGCACCAGAATGAATTTCTTCTGATACAGCATTTCCAGCGTATCTCTGGCACTGTGCCCCAAGGCCAGCACAGCATGTCTTGTCCTGATTTCCTGTATCTGATTTTCCTGCTGATATTTCACAGAAATCAACTGATTATCTGCCGTTTCAAAATCTGTAAATTCTGCATGAAAATGAATTTCTCCGCCGAGGGTCTGAATCAGTTTCCGGAACTGCATAATTACTATCTGAAGCTTATCCGTCCCGATATGTGGTTTCGCCTGCCAGAGAATCTCCTCCGGAGCACCGCACTGCACAAAAGTTTCCAGAACGAATCTGATTCTTTCGTCTTTGATTCCGGTATTTAGTTTTCCGTCTGAAAAAGTACCTGCACCGCCTTCCCCGAACTGAATATTACTTTCCGGATTTAAAATTCCTTTTGTCCGGAAAGCTTCTACATGCTGTACCCTCTCTTCGACCGGACAGCCTCTTTCCAGCAGAACAGGCCGTAATCCGGCTTTGGCGAGTACATAAGCGGCGAACAGTCCGGCCGGCCCTGCACCGATTACAACAGGCCGTTCCGGACTGTGACAAACTGCTATTTTATATTTCTTCTCTATGACAGCAGAAATATCTTTATCTTTCGAGCATTTCTGTAAAATTTTCTTTTCTCCGAGAGCTTTCACATCAAGAGTAAACAAAAAGCTGATGTTCTCTTTTTTACGGGCATCGACAGAGCGTTTCCGGATTTTGATTTCCTGAATGCTTTCAAACGGAATATGCAGTTTCCGGCCGACTGCTTTCTTCATATCCAGACCAGTATAATCCAAACTCAGCCTGATATTATTAATTCTAATCATGATACTAACCTTTCTGCAATATATTTCCCTGCCACATATCCAGAAGCCCATGCCCAGTGAAGCTGATATCCGCCGCAGGGGGCATGAACATCCACTGCTTCGCCGGTGATGAACAATCCGTCATGATTTTTCACCTGTAAATTTTCATCCAGAGCTTTTCCGGCAACACCTCCGGCGGTAGCCTGTGCCTGTTCTTTGACGAAGCCCAGCACCGGAAAACGGAAATCATGACAGATTCCGGCAAGCTGACGAATCTGCAAATCTGCAAGCTGGCTGCATGGCATATCGGCTTTGATTCTGATTTGTTTTAAGACGGCTCTGGCAAGAGATTTCTGCATCAGACCAGAGAGCATTTCTTCGCAGGAACAGCCATACCGTACAGCCTGACAGCTATATATTCTTGAAACTATTTCAGAAATTTCAAGTTCCGGAAACAGATTCACAGAAATCTGATATTCTGAAAACTGATGATTTATGCTGCCTGACAAATTAAAAATACAAATTCCGGATAATGCCTGTTCTGTAAACTGAATTTCTCCTGTTTCAGATTGAATGATTTTTCCCTGATAATACAAATTTACAGAACCTTTGACTCTCAGGCCTTTCAGAGGTTTCAGAATTTTATTATCTGACAGCACCGGACAAAGAACCGGTCTGCTTTTTATCACCGGAATCCCTGATTTTTCCAGCATTTTCCAAGCAGAACCATCTGTTCCGAATTTTGGCTGAACCGTTCCGCCCGCAGAGAATATCACAAATCGGGAAACAAATTCCTGACCAGATTCGGTTCTGACATGCCATGCAGAATTTTTAAAATATAAATCCATTGCTGTTTCATTGCATAATTCCGGAATTTCCGCACAAGCCAGCCGGAGTGCATCCAGCACCGCATTTGCACTCATACTATATGGGTACATTCTCCCCTGTTCATCTGTCCGGCAGTACAGCCCCAGATTCCGGAAAAAACTTTCTGCATCACCAAACCGTGACAAAATTTCAGTAACATCATAACTCCCCTGATAATCCAAAGCTGTAATATTTTCGTGACTTAAATTGCATCTTCCGTTGCCTGTTGCAAGAATTTTCTTGCCGGTACGGGGAAGCCGTTCCAGAATGGCTATTTTTTTTACTCCCATAGAAACGGCCGTCACAGCGGCGGAGAGTCCTGAAGCCCCTCCGCCGATAATCAGTAAATCCAGTTTCTGTTTCATCATCATTGTGCTAACAAGGGCAAAAGTTTCCGGATAATATAACTATTGGAACTGTCACGGGTTTTCATATCAGAATTAACGGCAATTACTCCCTGATACTGCGGCAGAACAAAGCATTTCTGCCCCTGTTTTCCGCTCATATAGAAATTACCGTTTGCCAGCACCCAGAAGAAATAGCCATACGGAATTTTCTCCGGTGTCATGACACGAGGTTTTACAGCAGCATTCAGCCATGCTTTGGAGCATACCTGATTTGTCATAATGCCCCAGCCTAATTTAGCCAAATCCTCTGTTTTCAGTTTCAGACCGCTTGCACCGAATACATGCCCCTGCGGGTCATATTCAAAATCATATTCTGTAATTCCCAGCGGATTGAAAATATATTTGACTATCTGTTTATCCAGAGGGTCGCCGTCTTCTTCTTCCACCATACGGCCGGCCAGATAAGCACAGACATTGTTATAAAAAAATGTCTGGTGTTCCTGTCCTTCGGCAAGAGGTGTCACAGCTGCTTCACAGCAGACTTTCAAATAATCTTCATAATTTTTTCTGTCATCGAATAAAAGTCTGTAATTAATACCGGAACGCATTGTCATTAAATCATCCAGTGTCAGGTCAGAAATAGCAGCTGCTCCTGTATGCAGAAGCTGTCTGACTTTTGTTTTAGGTGTAAGCTGTCCTTCTCCGCACAGTCTGCCGACCAGCAGGGAAATTAAACTTTTCATAATTGAATACTGCGGATAAAGTTCGCCGGTCTGTTCTGTACGGGCGATAATTTCACCGTTTTTCATTACAACAGCGGATAAAATTTCCGGATTTTCAGGTGTCAGAATTTGCATGGTAATCCCTCCTATAATATAAATTTATATTTTAAAAAATATTTTAATTCTGTTTTTCCAGTACTGCAATGCCGACCAAATCATAACCAGCATTGACAGCTACAGCCGAACCGATTTTTACACGCTCTACAGGCGGATAGCCTAATTTCTGTGTCAGAATTTCTTCGGCTTTGTCAGCGAGTTCGCTGTTTCTGCCCTGCATAATCAGATAAGGCGAATCCGGCAGCATGACATTCAGAATTTTATCTGTCAGCTTGGGAATAATATTTTTTTCTCCTCTGACTTTTTCCGGAGCAGAAATTTTTCCGTGAGAAATCCGGATAATCGGCTTCAGGCCGAGTACTTCTCCGGCAAAGGCGGCAACAGCTGTCAGTCTGCCGGATTTCCGGACATATTTCAGTGTCATCGGTGTAAAATACACACCGATTTTAGAAAGCCAGTCATGAATATACTCCAGAATTTCTTCAACAGATTTTCCTTCTTTTGCCATCTGTGCCCCTTTCAGAACCGGATAGCCGTAACACATCGTATAATTTTCGCCGTCTATAATATGAATCTTCATAGATTTTGCTTCCGGAATTTCTTCATAGAGCATATCACGTGCCTGTTGGGCATTCTGATAAGTTGCCGAACCGCTGGCATTGATACTGACATAAATCACATCTGTATAGCCTTCTTCATAGTATTTCTGAAAAGCTTCCTGAAAGGTAAAAGCTGTAATCTGTGAAGTAGAGGGCATTTCATCAGAATGTGCCATCATTTCATAGAATTCTTCTTTTGATAAATCCCGCTGTTCCTGATAAGATTCACCGTTCAGACCGATGCCGAAGCTTAACAATGCAATATCATTTTCTTCTGCCTGTTTCAGCGACAAATCGCTTGCCGTATCCGTCATTAATTTAATTTTAGCCATGGGAAACAATCCTTTCTGCAATCAATTTATTTTTATCAACAGCAATCCCAGTTATATAAAACATCAGAGAAATCAAGATTTTTCAGTTTTTCGGAATTGATGAAGAAATTACCGACTCCGGAATCTCCCCACATCACACGGTCATCTGCACCGGAATCATAATCTGAATCTAACTGGAATAACAGAAAATCATATTTTGAATTTTCTTCTCTGGGGTCATCTTGGGTAAAATACGGATAACCGCCAATCTGATGATTGGGATATCCGGAAGTCAGTTTGCCGTATTCGTCCCAGAGTTCTTCCGCTTCTTCAAAATCTGGTTGCTGATAGCTTTCAGCAGGTTCAAAACTCATGCCATATTCACCAAAAACAGGCAGCCACCAGTCCTCCTCTTCTTCTTTGGGGTCATATGCAGACTTCGTGAATTTTTTCTGAACTTCTTCTTCAGTAACAGTTCTGTCAATTTCCGGATAATAGAGAACTCTGAAAGTATTCTGTGTGACAGCTTCTGTTTCGTTTTCTCCCCAGTTTGAAAGTCCATAGGCATCATCGTCCAGAATCCAGAACTGTAACAGTCCGGATTTCGGAAACGGCTCGAAATCAATTTCTGAACAGTCAATCTGTGCTAATAATCTGAGCTGATTGCCCTCGTTATCGACCGGAAAATTTCCGTCATGAGGAATATAGCCCAGTCCGCCGGCTTTACTGCTGAAAATATCCGGCTTTGTATTTGTTAATTTAATTCTGATACAAGGCTTTTGCTTTAGCATAATTTCACTCCCATTCATATTTTGTCAGACTGCCCTGTGAAGTCATATCCGGATAGCCCCACTGACGAAGCACTTCATAAGCGGCAATCGCTACAGAATTTGATAAATTCAGACTCCGGAGAGTCGGCCGCATGGGAATCCGGACAGCCGTTTCCGGATGCTGAACCAGTAATTCTTCCGGCAGTCCGGCATCTTCTCTGCCGAACATTAAATAAATATCTTCTTCCGGATAGGTCACATCGCTGTGACAGGTTCGGCTTTTGGTAGTAAAATAATAAATTTTATCCTGTTCATGCTGCTGTATGAACGCATCAAGATTCTGATATTCATAAATCGTCAGCTTATCCCAGTAATCAAGACCGGCACGTTTCAGATTTTTATCAGAAATTTCAAACCCATACGGCCGGATTAAATGCAGAGCCGCACCCGTGACAGCACAGGTTCTGGAGATATTGCCTGTATTCTGAGGAATCTGTGGTTCTGCAAGAACAATATGAAGCATAATTTTTTCACCTGATTTTTCTAAAATAATCTTCTGCTTTCAGGATATACTATTCTTGAAAGGAGATGATTTTTTATGAATTTAAACGCAGTCTGGAAAGGCGTATCTATCGGAGCAGCCATCGGTTCGGCAGCTTTCATGCTGGTAAAGTCCACCGAGAACAAAAAGAAGAATATCCGCCGTGATGCGGCTAAAACAATCAAATCTGCAAAAAGCCTGATGGATGATATTTCTTCTATTGTCATGTAAACTATCAGTCAGGGCAGAGTGTCTCAGGCTCTGCCTTGATTTTTCCGGTAGCCAAGATAACTTTCAAGAATAATCACCGCAGCCACAGCATCCACAACAGCTTTTCTCTTTTTGCCCCGTGTATTTGTCGCATTCAGATACTGATGGGCAGAAACCGTTGTGCATCTTTCATCCCACATAGCATAGTCAAGGCCTGTGAGTTCATGAAGCAGTTCTGCAAAGGCCTGACATTTTTCAGCACGCTCACCAATCGTATTATTCATATTTTTCGGATAGCCGACAACTAAAAATTCAGCTTTCTGTTCTCTGGCCTGTTCAGCGACTTTTTTTGCACAGGTTTCAAAATCCTGTTCCTGAATCACACATAACGGCGAAGCTAAAAATTCAGATTTATCACAGAGAGCGAGTCCGGTTCGGGAATCCCCGAAATCAATACCCATAATCTTCATGACATCACCACGGCTGTACTGTGCCGATTATGTCGTGCACAGAACTGATATGATTTTCGTCTAAAAAATCATTCATCTGCCGGATAATTTTCACAGGTGCATAGGGGTCAGTAAAGACTGCCATACCCACCTGAACAGCAGAAGCACCGGCCATCATGAGTTCAACAGCATCTTCTCCGCTGTTGACACCGCCCATGCCGATGACAGGAATTTTGACAGCATTTGCAGTCTGCCACACCATCCGGACAGCAACCGGAAAAATACCAGCTCCGGAGAGACCGCCGACATTATTTCTTAACACAGGCCGCCTTGTCCGGATATCAATTCTCATACCCAAGAGTGTATTAATCAGAGAAACCGCATCTGCTCCGGCTGCTTCGACAGCCTTTGCAATATCTGTAATACTTGTGACATTCGGAGACAGCTTGACTATCAAGGGTTTTTTAGTAGCCTTTCTTACAGCAGCTGTCACCTGTTCAGCCATTTCGCAGGAAGTACCGAATGCCGCACCGCCCTGTTTCACATTAGGACAGGAGATATTCAATTCTATCATATGCACATCAGTCGCATCTAATTTTCCGGCGACTTCTGCACATTCTTCCGGAGTAGAGCCGGCAATATTCGCAAGAATTACCGTATTTTTTGTCATCAGATTCGGCAGTTCGTTCTGAATAAAATAATCAATACCGGGGTTCTGGAGACCGACAGAATTAAGCATACCTGCCGGAGTTTCGGCAATTCTGGGGGCTAAATTTCCGGTACGTTTCTGGCCGGTTGTGCCTTTGGTGGCAATACCGCCGAGTTCGGACAAATCATAAAATTCTTCATATTCTCTGCCGTAGCCGAATACACCGGAGGCCGGAATAATCGGATTTTTAAAATCAATACCGCAGATATTTACAGATAAATCAGCCATTACCAGCATACCTCCTCAGCTTTGAATACAGGGCCGTTCTTGCAGACATGCAGGAATTCTTCCTGTTCTCCTTCTTTCTTGATTTTACATGCACAGCCCAGACATGCACCCACACCGCAGGCCATGCGTTCTTCGAGAGAAACTTCACAGTAAGTTTTATTTCTGATACAAACTTCTGCCACAGCTTTGAGCATTGGCATAGAACCGCAGGCAAAGACTGCATCTGCACCCTCGCTGAGAAGCTGTTCCAGTGGTGTTGTGACAAAACCTCTGACTGCTCCGGCCGAACCGTCTTCTGTACAGCAGATAGTTCTTGCACCGTAAGATTCTAAATCCTCCTGCAAAATCACCTGCTGAAATGTCCGGAAACCGCTGACAGCGGTTGCTTTTTCGCCGTAATAATCCGCCAGCGGAAGCATAGGCGGCACACCGATTCCGCCTCCGACCAGAATGACATGCTGTGCCTCCGGCATCAGTGTAAAGCCATGACCAAGCGGGCCTATCATATCGAGATAATCGCCCTGATGCAAATCTGCAATAGCCTGTGTTCCCTGATGCTTGATAACGAACACAATCCGGAGTGTACCGGCTTTTTTATCAATACCGGCAATAGAAATAGGTCTTCTGAGGCCGAATCCTTTGGGCAGGATATGGACAAACTGTCCGGGACAGGCCAGCTGTGCAATTTCAGGACATAAAATAACAAAACTATAAGTATCTTTTGCTACTGCCTGTTTCTGAATGATGGGATATTCTCCCTGCAAATATTTCATATTACAAAACCTCACAATTCTGTGATTTAAGATATATATATTTATTTTATCATAAAACTGTCAATTTGTCAATAAGCGGATTTGTAAAAAAAGGGGTTTTTATACAAAATGC
>CADBOP010000033.1 GCA_902796255.1 uncultured Ruminococcus sp. | reverse complement strand
GACTATGAAAGCTGTTTTTTTCGCTCCGCATATTGGTTTTAACAGAAACATGAAATGCCCCTACTGCAACCAGAGAGGCTATCACAAGAAAGTACTCTACAAAGAGAAGGAAACCCAGAATGAGAACACAACTTGCTGAACTGCTCAGACTTGGAAAAATTCCGGATGATGACAAATTATCTGATACACTTTTTCAGAAATATGAAGATTTGTTTTCGGGCTTTGCTTCTCCGGTGACATGGGAAGAAGCGGAACTGCTTGTCACGCTCTTTTCAGAAGAAAATCTCGATTTCAACTGGAATCTGGACTGGGGGCTGCTTCATCTGATAGAAACCGTCCCCCTCCGGAACACTCCGGAAGCAATCCAAAAATATGAAACTCTGATAGCCCGATGTTCCAATACAAAATTTCAGTCAATTATGAAAACCCGTCTTGCCAACTGGATACGCTGTCAGCATGAATAATTCCGCTTCTTTCTGTCTGGTTTTCAGAAAAAACTTGACTTTTTTTCAGAATTATGTTATTGTTATAATAGTAAAGCATATTCAAACCAGCAGAAAGGATGTAGATTTATGGAATTATGTGCAGGACAGTACCGTTATCTGCTTTGTATTTATCGCATGGAAAAAGAGAAAAACAGAATCCGTTGTGTTGATATTGCAAATGATTTAGGGGTAACCCGGCCGAGTGTCAGCAAAATGATGAAATGCATGGTAAGAATGGAACTTATTGAAGCAGATTACTGTGAAGCCGTCCGGCTTACTTCCACAGGGAGAGCCATTGCCGAGCATTTCAATCTGGATTATGATATCACTTATGCATTTTTCCGGAGAATTTTAAAATTAAATCCGGCAGAATCAAAAGAAAGTGCATTTTTATTTCTCTCCGCATTTCCGGAGAGTACAGTCAAAAAATTAGGAACTGTCACAAGCCGGAGTCTGGAGCACATCAAAAAAAGCAGACCCATAGAAAAAAAATCATAAAAAGGAGAAAATTTTATCATGCCGTTTATCAATATCAAAACAAACCAGAGTGTGTCCAAAGCACAGCAGGAAACTATCAAAGCCGGACTTGGCAAGGCTATTTCCACACTGCCCGGCAAATCTGAACAATGGCTGATGGTAGGAATCGAACCGGAATATATTCTTTACCATCAGGGAACAGATGCCCCTGCTGCAATGGTAGAAGTACAGGTTTATGGCGGAGCGTCCGGCTCGGCCTACAGCAAGCTGACCGGACAAATCAGCGAACTACTTCATACACAACTGCATATTCCGCCGAACAGAATCTATGTCAGTTATACCAGCACACCGGACTGGGGCTGGAACGGAAGCAATTTTTAAAACAATTTATCATAAAAAGAGTGTACCCTGCTGTACACTCTTTTTTGCTGAACATAAGAATAAATGCATAGTTATTTAGAAAAAAATTTTTTCATTTTTATTAAAATCTGATATTGACTTTTTTGTAAAAATATGTAATAATTATATCTGTAAGTGTCAAAAAAATGACAATTTTTAGAATTGGAGTTGGAGCATTTTGGTTTTCAGCAGTCTGGAATTTATTTTTATTTTCCTGCCAATATTTTTTATTGTCGGATACATTTTAATGCCGAATATCCGTCTGAAAAATCTGGTAATTCTTCTGGGCAGTGTTTGCTTTTACAGCATAGGGGTACTGGAAACGCCGGAAACGTGGTTTTATATTCCTCTTTTCTTACAGACGATTATTGTCAACTATCTTCTGGGCAGAATGATTCAGGAAATCCAAAAATTTTCCCGCCTTTTCCTGATACTTGGCATTGTCTATAATATTTTCTGGCTGTTTTTCTTCAAGTATTCCAACTTTTTCAGTACCAATCTGAATCAGGCTTTTCATCTTTCGCTGCCGGAGCGGAATATTCTTCTGCCTATCGGCATTAGTTTCTATACATTTCAGAACTTATCCTATCTGGTGGACGTTTACCGGAAAAATGCCAGAGCTTCTAAAAATCTGATAGATTACGGGGCTTATATCTCCATGTTTCCGCAGCTGATAGCAGGGCCGATTGTCACCTATTCCACCGTAGCAGACGAGCTGAAAAACAGGAAACATTCTTTGTATTATGTTGATGCAGGTCTGCGGACATTCACGGCAGGTCTGGGCTATAAAGTCCTGATTGCCAACCAGCTTGGCGGCCTTTGGAATGATATTCAGACCATCGGTTTCAGGAGCATTTCCACGCCTCTGGCATGGCTTGGCATAATTGCCTATTCTCTCCAGTTATATTTTGACTTTTATGGTTATTCCCTGATGGCTATCGGTTTAGGCGAGATAATGGGCTTTCATCTTCCGCAGAATTTCAATCAGCCGTATCAGTCTGTTACTATGACAGAATTCTGGCGGCGGTGGCACATGACTCTTGGTTCTTGGTTTCGGGATTATATCTATATTCCTCTGGGCGGCAACCGGAAAGGGAAATTCAAGACCATCCGGAATATTTTCATTGTCTGGCTTCTGACAGGGTTCTGGCATGGTGCGAGCTGGAATTTTATTTTATGGGGGCTCTTTTTATTTGTTATCATGATGAGCGAAAAACTGCTGACAGGGAACTATCTGAACCAGCACAGAATACTGGGGCATGTCTATATGCTTTTACTGATTCCCATTTCATGGACAATCTTTGCTATAACAGATATGCATTCACTGGGAATTTATTTCCAGAGATTATTTCCGTTCCTGCCTCATGAAACGGGGCGGGTAATGCAGGGAGATTATCTCAATGCCCTGCAAACATACTGGAAATATTTTCTTGCAGGTATTTTCTTCTGTACACCGTTATCACAGAAACTTGCTGAAAAATTAAAAGACATACCCTATCTCAAGGCTATCGGGTATACTGCTGTATTTTTAGCCTGTGTTTACTGTATGTATCAGGGACTGAATGACCCGTTCTTATATTTCAGATTCTGATACTCTCCTGTAAAATATTAAACTATCAAACTACAAAGTGAGGCAAATAAAACATGAAGAAAAAAACAAAATATCTTTATGCTGGTCTGTTAAGCATAAGCTTTTTAATTTCTTCTCCGCTGATGGTCAGTATGACACTGAAAAGCAGTCCTGATGCAAAAGTTTCCAAAGCATATGCCAGATATGAAGAAACTGTGGAAACTTCACCGGAAAGCACAGAAACAACAGAATCTATGCCAGACACTGCCATAACAGAAACTTCTGAAACACTTTCTGCTGAACCGGAAACAGAACCGGAAACAGAACCGGAAACAGAAGCCGATACCCGTGAAAGAACCAAAGCCGGCCTTGTGCTTGTGGAAAGCAATAAAAATTATTTTGATGATGCATTATTTATCGGTGATTCCAGAATGACAGATATCCGTGATTACGGCACACTGGACAATGCCGGCTATCTCTGTTCAGTAGGATTGTCTACCTATAAAGTCACAAACGGAAAAGAAGTAGACGGTGAAACACTTGCTGATAAATTCGACCAGCGTGATTACAGTAAAATTTACATCATGCTTGGTCTGAACGAATGTGCTGACGGGCCTGAAAACTATCGCATCAACATGACGGAGCTGCTTGATGAAGTCCGTTCTTATGCACCGGATGCTTTAATCTATCTGATGGCAAATTTACATGTATCCAGACAGGCCTGTCTGGACACCCCTTCTGAGAACAATGAAAGATTAAATGCTATCAATCAGGCCATGGAAGAAATGACAGACGGCAAAACTATTATTTATTTAGATGTCAATCCGTTATTTGATACAGAAGACGGCTGTCTGCCGGATGATATCTCTGGTGACGGGGTACATCCTTATGCAGATTATTTTCCGGAATGGTGTGACTGGATTTGCCAGCACACAATCACAGCAGAAAGCGAACAAGTTTCCGGACAGCCGTCAGACACTATTGATTTTGGTCAGGCTGTAGAAGAACTCAAGCAGGGCGACTGTATCGCAAGAAAAAACTGGGACAGTGAAACATGGGTTTTTCTGGATGAAAACGAAGAATTTCAAATCAGGACTTCTGATGATACTATCACTTCATGGGAAGCCACACAAGAAGACATGCTGGCTGAAGACTGGGTTACCGTTTCCGGAAGTGGTGATATCTGATGAAAAAACAAATTAAATCCAAACGAAAAAAAGGGCTGACACCTTATAAATTCAAAAGATACTGCTATACTTTTCTGTTTGGAATTGTTTATCTGTTTCTTACACCGTTTATCATCAAACAGCTCTGGGACAGCAAACACATTACAGAAGCGGCTGAACAAACAGAAGAAACAGAAACAGAGGCTGTTGCAGAAACAGAACCGGCAAATCCGGAGACTTCTGAACAAGAAGAACAGTCAGAAACGACAGCAGAGACACTTCCTCCCCGAGAGTATGTCACCAGTGAGGCATCTTATTTTGATGATGCTTTATTTATCGGCGATTCCCGTACAGTCGGCCTGTGCAATTACGGCACATTGCCGAATGCTGATTATTTCTGCACAGGCGGTTTAGCTGCTTATGAAATTCTGGACGGAAAAGAAATAGACGGCTCTACACTGGAAGAACTGCTTTCTGAAAATGCATATGGCAAAATTTATGTTATGGTTGGTCTGAATGAAATTGCATTCGGGCTGGAGGATTTCCACACTCACATACAGGAATTATATCATCTTATCCATGAAAACGCACCAGATGCTTTGATTTTCATGATGGCAAACCTGCATGTCACACAGGCATTTTCTGAGGAAAGCAACAGTATCAGCAATAACGCTCTGAATCAGGCCAATGCTTATATTGAAGAATTAGCTGACGGCCAGACTTGTTTCTACATTGATGTCAATCCTCTGTTTGACGATGAAAACGGCTATCTTTCCGCAGAATACAGCAGTGACGGCAGTCATATTTCCGGTTATGACTATGCCCGCTGGTGCGACTGGCTTTGCACACAGACGATTGTACAGGATTCACAGGAAGAAGGGCTTGTCTCTTTTTCAGATGCCGTCAGAGCTGTGAAAGAGAAAAAAGCGGTCACCCGTCAGGCATGGAAAAACCAAGCAATTCAGCTTCTGCTTGCCTCGAGTCCCACAGAGGGAAACTATATCGCTATGAAAAAAGAAGACGGCACACTGGTTGCATGGGAAGCTTCTCAGGAAGAACTGCTTGCAGAAGACTGGATTATTTTAGAATAAAAAAGACACCTGTATGCTTTTTCATGCAGGTGTTTTTTCTAATCCGACAGAAGAACGGCTGTGTTTATTTTTCTTTTCTTCATACATCCTGGTATCCATTTCACTAAGAAATATATCTGTGCGTGTTTCCGGATGATAAATACTATGTCCCAGAGAAAAGGAAAGCTGATACGGTTTCTGGTTTGCTTCATTAAAACATTTCACGGCAGCTCTGAGAGAATTTTCTATTTCTATCAGTTTCTTTTCCTCTCCGTTATAAATAAGAACAATAAATTCATCACCGGCAAAGCGGATTGGCAGAGCATTTTCCGGTACAGAAAGCCTGATAATCCGAGCGGCTTCGACAAGTGCATCATCTCCGACTGCATGACCGAATTCATCATTGATAGATTTAAAATAATCCAAATCTATCATAATTCCTCCGGCCGGAATTCCTTTTCTGCTGATACGTCCCAGAACATGTTCCAGATAATTCCGGTTATAGAGTTTGGTAAGCGGGTCAAGATAAGAGAGCTCATTTTGCAGGCTCAT
This sequence comes from uncultured Ruminococcus sp., assembly GCA_902796255.1. Classification (GTDB taxonomy): domain Bacteria; phylum Bacillota; class Clostridia; order Oscillospirales; family Ruminococcaceae; genus UBA3855. Next base: position 15,026 of record CADBOP010000033.1, on the reverse strand, counting down.
ATGAATACCGACAAGCCCGAGAGCAGTACAGCACCAGCCTATTGAAATGCCATAGACGAAAAACTGAGCGGTTGCCCCTATGACAATAGGTGTAATAAACATATACATCGGGAAAAATCTTTCCTTGCCCAATTTTCTGTTATACTGCCAGCGGGTAATCAAACTATAGAGCATATATCCTATTGTTATGCTATAATAGACATAGCCGCCGGTTTCTCTATGATAAACATTCTGTTCATTCACACTGAACAGAAACTGATAGCTGAAATTAAACAATACGATTATCAATGCCAGAAGTGCCGGAATTCCCATAAACGGGCCACGGCGGCGTGTACGCTGCACATCACCATACAGCCGCAAATCAACATAGACACACCACAAATACGAATCCAGCATATTGGCAAGATAAAGCCATGAACTCCCCAGCATTTCCAAAAGATGAATCCATGGATAAGAAGTATTTCCATCAAAAATAAAAGTCATCATTTCGGTAATACAGGCCGATGCTGTAATACCAATCATAGCTGTAAAAATTTTGTCGCTCAGTTGCTGTCTCTGCCGGACAAGGTGACTGCTTATCAGGAGTATGACAAGCAGTGCAAAGCCGATGCAGTTTGTAATAATAATTGCTTGCAGATTCATCTCCCTGACCTCCGCTGAAAAAACTTAATATCATTATAGCATATTCCGAAATCGTTTTCAATATAATCTAAAAAAATTTACAAATCCCACATAAATTTTTAAATCAAACAGCACAGCAGAAAGGCTCTTTCCTCTGCTGTGCTGATTTTTTTAAATTCAATTTATTTCAGATACCATCCCAGTTTATATCTTAAAACAGTAATCAGAAGAAGTATCACAAATATCACGAGTTCCAAGAAGGTGTTATATCTGTCCACTTTCTTTTTCTCTGAGGGATATTTCTTACGAATAGGCTGATAAATCAGAAAAAGGTCCAATGCTACACCCAAGATAAACAGCCCTATTCCTGTCAGTCCCATAGCAGTATTTTTTCCTGAATGATACAGATACAAAAGTTCAGGAAAAACCATGACGACCAGCCCAAGCCCGACACCACCGCCGGGATTGCGGTGATGTTTATTATAATCTTCAGTATCCTGATAGTTATCCGTCCAGTAATTGCTTCCGAAATCCATAAACTTTTCAAATGCTTTCCAAGCATTTTCTTTAAAAGCCATTTATTTCATATCCTCCTTTTTATACTAAATGCAGAAGGTTTTTTGCATTTCCGGCAAAAATCGCATGTTCCTCTTCCGGAGACAAACCAAGCCGATGAATTTTCTTAATTGTGATTTCCGGATTATCCCAAGGACAGTCGCTGGCAAGCAGAATTTTATCACAGCCATGTTTCCGGATAATTCTATATAACAATGCATCATCCTGCATATGCTGTCCGATGACAGCGGTATCAAAATAAAGATTTTCAAAATTTCCGGCTAATGTCGTTTCCACTTCCGACCAGAGCTGATTTCCGCCCAGATGTGCCAGAATAAAAGTAGTATCCGGTGCAGCTTCCAGAGCTTTGACAGCTGCTTTTGGCGAACAGTGAATACAATCAGGGCAGACGGGGTCAACACCGGCATGTAAAAGAACCGGCAGGCCGAGTTCTCCGCATTTGCGATAGATGGGGAACATGCGTTCTTCATCTGCGAAGAAATGCTGATAATCCGGATGTAATTTAATCCCATAAAGCCCTAAGGCTTTAATACGTTCCAGTTCCTGAAAGACATCCTGCCCGTCCGGATGGACACTGCCGAACGGGAAAATATGCTCTGATTTACAGGAAGCTGCCCAGTTATTACAGACAAGGTGCTGTGTCGGTTTGGTGGCAATGGAGAGCAAGACAAAACCGTCTATCCCCCATTCCTGCATTTTTCGTTCCGTATCGGAGAGCGTGCCGTTAGTTTCCGGTTCTTCCTGAGCAGTTTCGGCTAATGCTCTGATAGTTCTTTCAGCGATTTTGTCTGCGAAGGCATGGACATGAAAGTCAATATAATTCAAGATAAAGCCTCCTGCTTGTTTTTAACAGATTTTGTTTTTTTGCCGTCCTGATAGCAAGTAAAAATTCTGTCAACTTCTTTCTGGTCTTTGACTTTTGTGAAGCTGCTCACAAGCGGGCAGAGCACCAGAGAGAACATCATACAGAAAGCACCGGCATTCAGCGGAGAAGTCACTGTAAAGGGAATCGGCAGGCTTGCGGCTGCTTTTGTAAGTTCCGGAAACCATCCGAGCATGAACAATGCTGTATGTGTCAGTGTAAAGATAACAGCAAAGCCGAAACATGCCCATACACCGGCAGGGGTAATTTTTTTAGAGAACAAGCCGAGCATAAACGGGGCTAAGAACGAACCGGACAAAGCACCCCATGAAATGCTCATCAGGGTTGTGATATATGCATTCTTATGTGCTGCCATAATCACAGAAATCAGCAGGAATACAGCAATAAAAATTCTGATGCAGAGCACTTGTTTTTTCTCATCCATTTTATTTTTCATTGCTGGTTTAATCAAATCCAGAGTCAGAGTAGAGCTGGATGTTAATACCAGCGAAGAAAGGGTAGACATGGAAGCTGACAAAACCAGCACCACAATCAAGCCGATTAAAAATTCAGGCAGAGCGGTCTGGAGCATAGCAGGGACAATGGCGTCATATTCCAGTTTTCCGTTAATAGTATTAATAAATACTTTAGAAGTATCTGCTGCATCTGCTGTGCCGAACAGTCTGCCGAACCCGCCGAGGAAATAGCATCCGCCGGAAACGATTACAGCAAACACTGTAGAAATAATACTGCCTCTGCGGATAGCATCATCATCAGAAATAGAATAGAATTTCTGAATCATCTGTGGCAGCCCCCATGTACCGAGGGAGGTCAGAATGACAACACCGAGCAGGTCAGCCGGATACGGGCCGAACACAGAATTCAAAGTCTGTGTATTACCGGAATCATCAGAAATATTTCCAAGATTCTGCATAGCGTTGCTGAAACCGCCCTGATAATTAACAATCGTAAAGACCACAGCTAAAATACCAATCAGCATAATAATCCCCTGTACAAAGTCATTCAGGGCTGTAGCGTGGAAACCGCCGGCGATAACATAAATCGCTGTAAACACAGCCATAATAATAATACAATAAATATACGGAATGCCGAGAGAAGATTCAAATAATCTTGACAACCCGTTATACACAGATGCTGTATAGGGAATCAGGAATAAAAATACAATCAGGGACGAGGCTATTTTCAACGCTTTGCTCTGATAGCGTTTTTCAAAAAACTCCGGCATTGTCGCACAGTCAAGGAATTTTGTCATGGTTCTGGTTCTTCTGCCGAGGATGACCCATGCCAGAAGCGAACCAATCAGGGCATTTCCGAGACCTATCCAAGTAGCAGAAATACCATATTTCCAGCCGAACTGTCCTGCATAGCCAATGAACACAACTGCGGAAAAATAAGAAGTACCGAAAGCAAAGGCCGAGAACCAAGGGCCGATACTCCTTCCGCCGAGTACAAAATCATTGACACTTTTTGTTTTTCTGTTACAGTAAATACCGATGCCGACCATCATACACAGATACAGTATCAGAATCAACCATTTAATCATAAAACTTTACCTCTCTTATCGTGATTTTTTGATTTAAAGCTTTAACGCTTTTCTATATAAAAGTATTTGCAATTAATATTATAATCTATAACCCTCTGTTTGTCAAGAGATTTTGTAAATTTCTATGATAATTTCAAAAAACGTCTTTCTTTTCTGTCAGATTTGCAGATTTCTATTCCGATACTTGTCTGACCACAAACAGCACAGCAGAAATTTCTGCTGTGCTGTATATTTTTTATTTTTTTGTTGCACCTAAGAAAGCAGCACCAATCAATCCGGCATCATTGCCGAGTTCAGCAATTACAATTTTCGTATTTTTCGGAGAATTTCTGGTATATACTTCTTTTTCCACAAGTGCTTTCATCGGCAGAAGAAGCGGGTCGCCTTCATTGCAGACACCTCCGCCGATGCATAAAATATCCGGCTGGAAAATATTAATTGTATTGGTAATTCCGGCTGCAAGATATTTAATATAATCATCCACTACTTCTTTTCCGGCTTTATCGCCCTGACGCATAGCATCAAAAGCAGTTCTTGCTGAGACTTTGCCGTTTCTTTCTGCTGTAATTGTATGCAGTGCAGAATCCGGTACTTGTTCCATTTTTTCCTTTGTCATGCGGATTAAGCCGGTTGCTGAGGAATATGCCTCGAAGCAGCCCTTTCTGCCGCAGGAGCATTGTGCTCCGTCCACCTGAATGACAGTATGTCCGATTTCTGCACCGCCGAAATTAGAGCCTGCATAAATCTTGCCGTCAATAATAATGCCGCCGCCGACACCTGTACCGAGGGTAATGCATACAGCATTCTTTGCACCCTTTGCAGCACCTGCCACATATTCGCCATAAGCAGCAGCATTGGCATCATTTTCAATAAATACGGGCTTGTCGATATGCTTTTTGATATATGCTGCAAGCGGTGTATTTTCAAAGCCCAGATTATTTGAGAACTCTACAATACCTGTTTCGCTGTTGGCCAGACCGGGTGTACCCACGCCGACCCATTCAATCTGTTCCATTGTCAGGCCTGCTTCTTTTACAGCTTTCAGAGCCATAGCCGCCATATCGTCAGCGATAGCCTCTGCGGGACGGGGGCGGTTTGTCTTTGTGCTTGCCTTTGTGAGAATTTTATAATTCTCATCTACCACGGCTGCAACGATATTTGTACCTCCGAGGTCGATTCCAATGTAGTACTTCATAAAAAATTTCCTCCTTATATTTTTATGCTGATTTCAGCATAATTAACTTTATAAACTTTCAATCAGACCGACAATATATTTTAAAATCATCAGGGATTCTTCCGAATCCGGTACACCGTTCTGATTAAAATCTGCTGCCTTTATCTGTGATTTATTCAGTGATTCCTTGCCCAGCACGGCTTTGTTCATGGTGATAACATCCAGAATATCTACTTTTCCGGAGCCGTCCACATCTCCGGCCAGCAAGTCGGGGGCATCTCCGAGGGAAACGAACGCAAAATCATTTTCTTCTGCATAGGCCTGTGCTGTAGAATCCGTATAGCCATAAATCACAGTTGAATAGGACACTCTGAAAACTGTATTTTCAAGAAATTCACAATACGGATTTTTAATTTTTGCTTCTGTCAGAGCTGTACATAATCCGAATGCATAACCGCCCACCTGTGAAGCAGAAAACTCTACTGACTTCAGAGAAGAACACTCTGCAAAGGCCGATTCTCCTATAATTTCCACGCTGTCCGGAATATCGACATTTTTCAGCCCATAACAATAAGAAAAAGCCCCTTCGCCGATTTCCTTCACACTATCCGGAATCACTACAGAAGTCAGTTCCTCGCAGTAAGAAAATGCAAATTCTCCGATTTTTACAATTCCGTCCGGAATCATTACTTCTCCGGAACTGCCTGCTGCATCCAGCAGCATATGATTAATTATCAGATAAGGCGAATCCTGTGTCTGTGCCTCTCTCCAAGGGGTTTCATCAAAAGCCCCGTAGCCGATAAATGTTACTGTTTCCGGAATGCTGATATTCTGCAAACCTGTACAGGAGATAAATGCACAGCTGCCGATATACTCCACGCTGTCCGGAATCACGACAGAAGTCAGGGTTTCACAGCCGGAAAAAGCATAATCTGCAATCTGCCGTACAGGGAGATTTTCCAGTTCTGCCGGAATCTGCAATTCTCCTGCGGGCATTTCTGTACAGCCTGTAATCTCGATATAGCTATCATATTTATTATACTCTAAAATTCCGCTTGTTGCCGAAACATATTCTTCTTCTGCATATACAGGCATCTGCTGTGCGATTTCTGGAACAGCCGGCATCATTGCAAGCATACCAATCATCCATACTCCGGTTATTAATCTCTTCATAAAATAATATGCTCCTTAATTCTAATATTTCTGTCTGCGGGAATCCCTGTATGGGACATAAACGTCTTGAGGGCTGTGCATTTTCCATGAATCGGACAAAATACCCCAGCAGGAATAAAAATGCTGTCTCCTTTTCTGACGGACATTTCCTCCCCCTCACATTCAATCACTGCTTCTCCCTCCAGAATCAGCAGATGCCGGAAACTGTCATAATATCCGACACTGCTTTCTGAAGCTGTAATCTTCTGCACTGTAAAAAACGGGCAGCGTTTCAGATACTGTGCTGTAAACCCCTGACGAATCACAGGAGCCTCCAGCGGGGGATTTTCTGCGGGTGTGAGTCTTGTCACATCAAGTGCCTTTTCAATATGCAGTTCTCTGCCCCTGTCATAATCATAAATTCTATAAGTCAGATTAGAATTCTGCTGAATTTCTGCTAATAAAATCCCTTTTCCGATGGCATGTACTGTTCCGGAAGGAATATAAAACACATCTCCTGCCTTGACAGGCACATGCTTTACCCAGTCCAGAATTCTGTGATTTTCGATTGCAAAACGGAACTGTTCTTTCGTCAGAGTATCCTGAAAGCCATAAATAATCTCTGCATCCGGTTCAGCATCAATAATATACCAGAGTTCCGTCTTGCCCCAGTCATGTTCATGTTTCAGTGCATACGCATTATCCGGATGCACCTGCAAAGAAAGATTTTCTTTTGCGTCTATTAACTTAATCAACACAGGGAATCTGTCAAATTTTTCGCAGTACACGCCAAGGGCATCGGGATTTTTCTGTAAAAATTCTCTGAGTGTCATGCCTTCATATTCTCCGGAAGCGATTCTGCTTTCTCCGTCAGGGTGACAGGAAAGTTCCCAGCTTTCGGCGATTCTGTCCTTTTCTGATTCTTTTCCATATTCTCTGAGGCGGTTTCCGCCCCAGATATAATCTTTGCAGACAGATTTCAGGAAAAATGGTTTCATGTCTTATTCTCCTTTTCTTCTTTCTCACCCTCATCGTTATCCAGTGTTTCTCTGGTAGCTTCGGGCAGAGAAAATTCTTCTAAAAATGCCTCATAAGAACTATGATACACATTCAAATCAATGCACATTTCCGTACAGTCTGGCTGAATGCCATCATAACCGGCAAGTTTTCCCTCATCAGAATACTGCCAGAAACTCCAGTTCACAAACGGTTCCTGATATGTATTTCTGAACCAGAGGGGATATTTGCTGTATCCTCCGCCGAGCATATAATGATAATATGCCTTTGTTGTCGTATAAATAATAGGCTTGACATGATAATATTCTTCCAGCTTTTTCAGCAGGGCATTTAAAATTTCCTGTGTTTCTTTTCTGGAAAGCGGTGCAGTGCTGTAATCTCCGTAAAATTCCAAATCAATCACAGGGGGCAGATTGGTCTTTTCCAGACTGCCGACAGTATCAATAAAATTCTGTGCCTGTGTTTCGCCGGAACTTTCAAAGCTAAAAAAATGATATGCTCCGGAATAAATATTTGTTTTTTTGACTTCTTCCCAGTTTTCTGAAAAGCAGGGGTCCTGATGGGAACTGCCTTCTGTGGCCTTGATAAAAGCAAACGTGATATTCTGCGAGGCTATCACAGACCAGTCAATATTTCCCTGATAACGGGAGACATCCACTCCCATGACGGGATATTTTTCAGGGTCAGGAATATTTGCGACAATTTCTCTGGTATAAATCTTTTTCAGCCGGACTGCATAGGGAATGCCGACACATACAATCACAACTATCAGCAAGAACCCGAATATTCTTCCATAAGCAGGCTTTCTGCCTTTTTTTTCTCTGCTCACTATGCAATATCCCCCATCACAATTCCACGGCCATTTGTAGCAAAATACACTCTTCCATAGACATGACTGTCACCTGAAATATAACTTGTCAGATTACCGAACAGATGTTTTTCGTCATTAATTCTCTCCCATGTGTTTCCCTTGTCCACAGAGCGATAAATGCCCTCACCCTGTCCGGCATTTCCCATAGCATACACAACAGGATAATCCCCTTCTGTTTTGGGAGCACCAAAACCAATGGCTCTGAAATCGATATTTTTCACAGACTGAAAATTCTGTCCGCCGTCTTCTGAATACATCAGGAGTGTACCGCTGCAAAGCCAGACATTATCTTCTTTTCCGACAACTGTCTGTACTGTTGTTTTATCTGCAATCAGCTGGCCTGTGGATTCAAAATGCAGTCCGCCGTCTGTGGAAACATAAAACATGCCATTATAAGCGGCATAAAACTTCTGCGGATTCACCCTGTCCGCACAAATCTGAGCCCCATAGCCCAGCCCCTCGGCATAATACCATTTATTATTTTCTATATAATACGCATAAATATTAGAATTTCCTGTATTTGCCGGCGTCCATAAAATCACTGTACCATCGGCATTCATGCAGACTCTGCCGCCTTCTACTTTTTCAGGCACATCCGGAACAGCATTCCAGGAAGCACCGCCGTCTGTCGTATACCACAGCGGTCTGATTTTATCCTGTACTGCATATACAGCACAGTCTGCATTTTCAAAAGCGGCATCTAAATCTGTAGGATTCTTTCCGGAGGCACTGCCCATAAAATGAGCATCGTCAGGGCCTTTTGCGACATCCAGATGTGAAAAGCCTGTCAGGTCTCCCATAATCGAATACAACTGTGGCTGATTTTCTTTATAATTCGGCGAAACCATCTGATACACAGCGGTTTCTTCCAGTCCCTGTGCAGCAAAAGAAATCACGACTTCCTTGTCTGTCCCCAGTTCTGTGATATTCTCTGTGCAGTACACAGTTGCCCCTGTTCCATACATTACTTCATCAGAATTAAACGGATTAATATTAATATCCGCTGTCCACCAGCCTGTTTTGGCTTCTTCCCGTCCCCAAGTCAGCCAGTCGGCCTGCTCGACATTCATCTTATAATGCTTTTCCTGTTTTTTAGTATCAAACAACCCCTGCCAGGTCTGACCGCCGTCTGTGGAGCGATAAATATTATCCCCGTTATCTGACCAGTACCCCAGCGTACAAACCACCAGCGTTTCCGGATTCTGCCTATCCACAGACACTGCACCGAATCCGCCGTAACGGCCGTCATCCAGCTGTGGGGTAATCTCTGTAAAGCTGTCATTTTCCCAGACACATACCGCCCCGTTCTGGGGGCTCATATTCGGGCCGCAGTTATCAGAATACACAAGATATAACTTTCCGTCTGTGGAAAAATCTGCCTGAAGCGGATACATTCCTTTCAGATTTTCCGGCAAAGCCGTCCAAGTTTTTCCATGATCCGAAGAATAATAAATACACTTTCCGTTCTTATCAGCGACCCCCACATAAACATCATAATTCACCGGATTAAATTCTACCCACATCACACCAACAGCATTATTTTCCTGTACATAATCCCCCTTTGTCGGAAAGCTTTCCACTTCATTCCAAGTTTTTCCGAAATCTTCTGATTTCCAGAGCCCTGCATTTCTTGTGCCCATATAAATCACATTATTTTCTTCCGGATTTACCATCAGCCGTTCTCCTACCCCACGGCCGGAGTTATTTGCTCCGCAGTCGAAAGGCATATCCTGCTGTTCCCATGTTTCGCCATAATCTTCTGAAACCAGCACAGCCCCTTTATTCCCCATATATGTTCCGCCGAGAGCATACACTCTGTTTGCTTCCACGGGGTCAGCGGCAATGCTTTCAATGCCGATTAAATTCCAGTTTTCTGCACCTAAATGGTCAGTGATGGCTTTCCATCTCTGTTCAGACTCTACCCATCTGTAAGCCCCGCCAATATCAGTTCTGGCATAAATCAGATTTTCTTCTGCCTCGCTGTATACAATTCCTGTAACATATCCGCCGCCGCCTATGGCAACATTTCCCCATGTATAAGCATCTTCTGAAATTTTTGCGTTCTGGTTCTGCATCTCTGTATTTTCTTCCTGTTCAGAAACAGAACTTTCTGTACTGCCGGCATTACTTTCCGGCTGGCTGCATCCTGCGAGCATCATGGCTGCACACAAACACAATGCAGAAACGATATATTTCTTTCTTATCATAAATCTGTCTCCTTTTTATTTTTTCTGATTATCCTTCTGTCATCTCTATTGTTAAATAAAACAAACTGCTCACGCCATCTCCCCAGAGCGGCGGCACAGGCAGGCCGATTTTCATCAGCTGTCCGCCTGTATAACATTTTCCGTCCAGTTTATAAAGACTATCCGGAATCAGCCCTTGCAGCTTCAAGTGCATCTGCGGCTGAAAAGCTTTATTCCGCAGCTGAATCAGTGTCACCAGTGTTTCTGTATGTTCCGGATTGACAAACTGCCATGCAATATGATATGCATTCTGCAATAACCGATAGAAGCTGCCTTCTCTGGTCAGATGTGAATACGCATGATATAACTTCAGCTGTTCCTGAATCTGCTGGATTTCTGCCTGTTTCAGCCGCATCAGATTCAGTTCATAGCCAAATGTGCCTGCAAGTGCAACATGTGCTCTGGTCATAAAATCCGTATTTCTTCCGATAATATGATTCGGGCAGGCGGATACATGTGTCCCCATGCAGGAAGGCGGATAACACAGCGATGTTCCGAGCTGAATTTCTGCTCTGGCACAGGCATCTGTATTATCTGAACACCATATCTGCGGACTGTAATACAGCATACCGCAGTCAAACCTGCCGCCGCCGCCGGCACAGTTTTCAATCATCAAATCCGGAAACGTTTTTAACAGCCTTTCCTGAATCTCATATACCCCCAGCATATATCTGTGAAAAAATTCCTTCTGTCTGTGGACGGGAAGTGACGGCGTACTGGCTTCTGTTATCTGCCTGTTCATATCCCATTTGATATATGCCACATCTGCTTCATGAATAATATCCGCCATAGAACGAAAAATATAACTCCGGATTTCCGGACGGGTCAAATCCAGCACACATTGATTTCTTCCGAGGGTCATTCCCCTGTCCGGAATCCGCACCGCCCAGTCAGGGTGCTTTCTGAACAAATCACTGTCCGGTGAAATCATCTCCGGCTCGAACCATAATCCTAATTTTAAATTTCTCTCCTGAATCTGTTCGCCAAGCCATTCCATGCCTTCCGGAATTTTCTCTTCATTCACAACCCAGTCACCAAGCGAGCTTGTATCATCCTCACGATGTCCGAACCAGCCGTCATCTATTACCAGCATATCCATTCCGCAGGCCAAGGCCGTATCTGCCAGACAAAGCAGTTTTTCAGAATCAAAGTCAAAATAACACGCTTCCCAGCTGTTCACTAACACAGGCCGTTCCTGATACTGGTACTTGCTCCGGATAATATGATTCCGGATAAAATCATGATAATTCCGGCTGAATCTTCCTAATCCCCGTGAAGAATAATTCAACAATACCTCCGGTGAATAGAAAGACTTTCCGGAATCCAGTTCCCAGCAAAATGTTTCCGGATGAATCCCCATCATCAGCTGTGTCTTGTCCTGACTGTCTTTTTCCACACAGGCAAGAAAATTTCCGGAATAAACAAATGCCATTCCCCATGCTTCTCCCTGTGTTTCTGTTGTTTCCGGACGGACTGCCGCTATAAACGGGTTATGCACATGAGAAGACGTGCCGTTTATACTGCCGATGCTTTTCACGCCGTAAGTCACCGGCTCACGCTGTATATATCTTTCTCTTGCCCATGTACCATTGAGTGTGATTAATTCCAAATCGCCTTCCAGATACATACAAGACGACAGTGCCCTTCTGAGCATAACCGGATATTCTCCCTGATTCTGGATTTTCACACTTTGTGCGATGACATCGCTGTCCTGAAAAAGTGTATAACTGATTTCTGCCAGCACACCGGCCTGTTCATCATGCAAATACAATATCAGTGTTTCTGTATTGCAGTTTTTCGTAAAACTCTGTGGCAAATGTGGTATTTTGGGCTTTTCTTTAAACGTACTGCAACCGATATATCTCAGGCAGCAGGTATCTGTTCCGTTTTCCTGTTCAGCCCGAAATGCAGTTTCTCTGAAATTTCCGCAGCCATAAAACGGATATGCATGTGGAAACGTATTCTGAAAGCTTATTTCTTCGCCTGAAAGCTTATCAGGTGTGAACGGTCTGACATTAGTACGGCAGAGATATTCTGTTTCTGCAAGGCGAATTTTTTCCCCATAGTAAGGCATTCCCACAAACCCGTCTATTACTTGCAGAATCATCAGTGAATGTTTTGTATATAATAAAAATATGCCTTTTTTATCATCAATCTTAATCAAGCCGTTTTCCCCCGTTCCTGCTATATTCTATGAAGCACTGTATTTCAATTTCCGAATACCTGTTTTGCAATATCTACAGTTTCTTTTGCATCTTTGGCATAGAAGTCAGCCCCTATCTGTTCGGCATAATCTGCTGTCAGCACTGCTCCGCCGACAACCGTCTTACACCATGGGCAGCGTTCATGCAGTAATCTGATTGTATTTTCCATCGAGGGGAGTGTTGTTGTCATCAAAGCGGACAATCCTACCAGTGGTGCATGAGATTTTTCCGTTGCTTCGGCAACTGCTTCATAAGATACATCTTTTCCCAAATCTATGACCTGATAGCCATAATTCTCCAGCAATATCTTGACAATATTTTTACCGATATCATGAATATCTCCTTTGACTGTCGCCAGTACAATAGTACCTCTGTTGACCGTCTCTGTACTATGTTCACATAAATAGCTTTTTATCACTTCAAATGCTGCCTGTGCGGCACTTGCTGAAGATATCAGCTGCGGAAGAAAAATTTTCCCTTTTTCAAACTCCATTCCGGCCTTGTCCAGTGCCGGAATCAGATACTGATTGACAATATGCATCGGCTCGGTATTTTCCAGCAAGACACCTGTAATCGCTCCGGCTTCGGATTTGAGTCCGGCAGACACAGCGGCTTCCAGTGTCATATCTGCACTCTGAGGCTTGGCGGGTGTGTTCTGCTGGGCATTTTCACCGCCATAATGAGCGATAAAATCCACTGCATTCTTATCAATATTTGCCAATAATTTATATGTCCGCACAGCAGAAGTCATACTTTCTGTATTCGGGTTGATAATCGGCAAATCCAGACCGGCATACAATGCCATTGTGAGAAAATTTCTTGTTACAAGCTCACGGCTTGGCAGTCCGAACGATATATTCGATACTCCTAACACTGTTTTCAGGCCTAATTCAGTTTTTACTCTCCGAACCGCTTCCAGTGTTTCCATCACACCGGCCTGTTCTGCCGAGGCTGTCAGTGTCAGGCAGTCTATATATACATCTTCTCTCCGGATGCCTAATGCCAATGCCCGATTCAGAATCCGTTCTGCAATTTCAAAACGTCCCTGTGCAGTTTTGGGGATTCCGTTCTTATCCAGTGTCAGTCCCACAACCGCCGCACCGTATTTCTTTACCAGCGGCAAAACCGTATTCAGAGAATCTTCCTCACCATTGACAGAATTTACTATCGGCTTGCCGTTATAGATTCGCAATCCGGCTTCCAGTGCCTCCGGCTTGGTAGTATCCAGCTGTAAAGGTGTATCTGTAATTCCCTGAATTGCTTTGACTGCCGTCTGCATCATTTCTGTTTCATCAATTTCCGGCAGACCGACATTCACATCCAAGATATCTGCTCCGGCTTCTATCTGCTGAATGGCCTGATTCAAAATATAATCCGTATCATGTTCAATTAAAGCCTGTTTGAATCTTTTCTTTCCGGTCGGATTGATTCTCTCTCCGATGATTCTCGGCTGATTGATTATCACTGTTTTGTTTGCCGAACAGACTGCCGCCGGAATTTGCAGTTTTCTGCTGACGGGCTTATGTTTTCCCAGCATAAGGGACAATGCTCTGATATGTTCCGGCGTTGTACCGCAGCATCCGCCGAAAATTACTGCTCCCATCTCTACAAATTCCTGACAGCAGTTTCCGAATCTGTCAGCATCAAAATGATATGTATTTGTCACGGGGTCCGGCAGACCTGCATTAGGTTTCACAATCACTGGTAAATTTGTCCATTCACAGAGCTGTTTCACTATGGGGGTCAGTTCTTCCGGCCCTAACGAACAATTCACACCGATAGCATCTACACCAAGCCCCTCTAAAGTCAAGGCCATTGCCGGAATTTCACAGCCTGTAAATGTCCGGCCGTTTTCTTCAAAGCTCATTGTGACCAGAACAGGCTTACCGTTTCCATGTTCTTTCGCTGCCAGCACACCGGCACGCACTTCCAGCAAGTCTGTCATTGTCTCGAATATATATAAATCCGCATCCTGTCCGGCTTCTATCTGTTCTCTGAATATATCATAAGCTTCTTCAAATTTCAGTGTTCCCGTTGGTTCTAACAGCTGACCTATTGGCCCTATATCCAGTGCAATATATTCCGGATTTGCCTTTTTTGCATTTGCTATAGCTGCTTTAATTATCTGCTGTACAGATTTATGAGTTTTTGCCATTTTGAGGCGGTTTGCCCCGAACGTATTGGTATATACTATCTGTGAACCGGATTCCACATATTTCCTGTGAATTTCTGTTATCAAATCCGGATTTGTAAAATTCAGCATTTCCGGAATACCGCCTAATTCCAGTCCGGCCGCCTGCAACATTGTACCCATACCGCCGTCAAGCAATATAAATTCATGATTTTTCATTTTTTCTTTTAAATTCAAGAACAATGCACTCCCCTCATTCGATATGGACATGTTTTCGATAAACTGCAAATTGCACAGCCTTTTGCCGATTTTGGCAGCGGTTCATCTGACAAGCCGATGATTGCTGTAACAGATTTTGTCGGGATTAATAATCCGCCCTCACTGACACAGATACCCAGTCTTTTTTCCGCACTGATAATTTTCAGAAAATCCGGCTGTATTTCTAACGGCATATCCCCATAACCGGGGCTGAACCGCCATGTTGAAAATTTATCCGGAAACTGTGTTAAAATTTCTTTTTCGACTTCATCACAGAACTGTTCTGTTAACGCACTCGCCATTGCATCTGTCATCATGCCGGATAAAATATCTGTTGTCTGTGCCTGTCT
>CADBOP010000032.1 GCA_902796255.1 uncultured Ruminococcus sp. | reverse complement strand
CCGGTCTGGAAAATTCCTGTAATTCCTCCGCAGAGCAAAGCATTTCTGTTTTAGGACTGAACGGAAACTGGCCTTCATCATAATAATAATCAATAGCATAATCACTCAGAAAATTAATATCAGATACTGTAATTTCTTTACAGTAATCCTGAATTACGCTCTGTTTAGTCTGAGTGAAATCGAAGATATTAATTTTACCGTCCTGATTGACATCACCGGCAAGAAACTGTGTTTTTGTGATTTTCTGTCTGCCTTTCAGATATTTATGCATCATGACAACATCTGAAACACCGATTTTATTATCTAAATTCATATCTCCGGCGAGCGGGGGGGCTTCCGCAGCCCAGACACCTGTCAGACTTACAGAAGAAAACAGGAGCAATCCTGCTAAAGCTACGGAGAATTTTTTGTATTTTTTCATAAAAATACCTCCTCTTGCAGTTTGTTTTTGTCCCTCATTTTACATATTACCCTCTGATTTTATTATAACATAAATGAAAAAAATGTCAAGAGAAAATTCTTTCCCATTTTATCAAAAAAACAGGAACTGCAAAAACAGTTCCTGTTCATAAAATTCAGAAATTAAACTGCATGGCCTTTTGCTCTGATAACTTCCACAATGCTGTCTACCTGTTTATGGCATTCTTCTTCGGTCTGTGCCTCAGCCATCACACGGATAACGGGTTCTGTGCCGGATTCACGGACTAAAATTCTTCCTGTCGAGCCAAGAGCTGTTTCCGCAGCTTTGACTGCATTCTGCACATCAGGGTCATTTTGTGCCTCGGCCTTGTCTCTGACTCTGACATTCACAAGCACTTGCGGATAAATTTTCAGCGGAGCAGCAAGTTCACTCATCCTGCATTTTTTTGCAAGCATCACTTCCATCATTTTAAGGCTGGTCAGCAGACCATCTCCGGTAGTGGCATATTTTGAAAAGATGATATGACCGGAATCTTCTCCGCCCAGACGGCAGCCATGTTTTGACATATATTCATATACATATTTATCCCCGACAGCCGTTTTGGCATAGCCAATGCCGATTTCATCCAGAGCCTTATACAAGCCGAAATTTGACATTACTGTTGTCACAATAGTATTTGTTTCCAGCTTTTCCCGTTCTTTCATATATTTCCCATAAATATACAGAATATGGTCACCAGTCAGGACATTGCCGTTTTCATCCACACAAAGGCATCTGTCAGCATCACCGTCATAAGCGAAACCGACATCAAGTTGATTTTCCCTGACGAATTTCTGCAAGCCTTCAATATGGGTAGACCCTGCATTTTCGTTAATATTCAGACCGTTTGGCTTTGCATTTAACAAATACGTTGTTGCACCGAGTGCATCAAAAACAGATTTTGCCAGATTCCATGCTGCACCGTTGGCACAGTCCAGACCGACTTTCACACCTTTGAATGAATACATGCCTAAAGAAATCAGATATCCCAGATATCTGTTTCTGCCGGAAATATAATCCACCGTACAGCCGATATGGTCACCGGTTGCAAACGGAAGTTCTTTCCATTCCTGCCCGAATATATTTAATTTTCCGTCCAGATAATCTTCCACCAGCGAGATAGTATCTTCATCCATTTTTTCGCCGCTGCCGTTGATGAGTTTAATGCCATTATCATAATAAGGATTATGGCTTGCAGAAATCATAATACCGCAGTCAAGGCCGTCTGTTCTTACCACATAAGCAACAGAAGGTGTTGTGGTGACATGCAGCAGATACGCATCTGCACCGGATGCTGTCAAACCTCCGACAAGCGAATATTCAAGCATATAACTTGAACGTCTGGTATCTTTACCAATCACAATTCTGGCCGGAGAGGCATCCCCTTTTTGTTTTTTAAGTTCCCCGTAATACCAGCCAAGAAAACGGCCGATTTGATAGGCATGGTCAGCGGTAAGCGTTTTATTTGCTTCGCCTCGGAAACCATCTGTGCCGAAATATTTACCCATGATAAACAATCTCCTTGTAAAAATAAAATAAAAAAAATTCCGGTATTATTATAGCATAGATTTTCTGAAAAGTCAATCTGTTTTCCGGCTGTTTGACAAAAAAACAAATATTTTTATATTGAAAATATATGCAAAAACGACTTGCAATATTTCATAAAATCTGGTATAATAAACTGTGTATGAAAAAATTTGTCTGATATAAAAATTATAATTACAAGAGGAGAATTTATTTTATGAACATTGCAATTGCACAATCAGGCGGCCCGACCTGTGCCATTAATTCCAGTTTAGTGGGCGTTTTTAAACAAGGCCTTTTAACAGAAGAAATTGATGCTATTTTCGGCTCTATCAATGGCATTGAAGGCATCATCAACGATGAATTATTAAATTTAAAAACAATTATCAAGACAAATGAAGATATGGAACTGCTCCGGCAGACCCCTTCTACAATGCTGGGTTCTTGCCGCTATAAACTTCCGGACTATGAGACAGAACCGGCTGTTTATGAAAAAATTCTGCATACGCTCACAGTTCACAGAATTGAAATTTTTGTCTATATCGGCGGCAATGACTCGATGGATACTGTTGTAAAATTATCGGCCTATCTGAAAAATATCAATTCCGATATTAAAGTTATCGGTGTCCCCAAGACAATTGACAACGACCTGCCCGTAACAGACCACACCCCCGGCTTTGGTTCGGCTGCAAAATATGTTGCTGCAACCGCACAGGAAATCATCCGTGACAGCAGTGTATACAGTATTCCTTCTGTGACAATTATTGAAATCATGGGCAGACATGCCGGCTGGCTGACGGCTTCTACCTGTGTACTCAGAGCCAACGGAGAAGAAGCCCCCCATCTGATTTATCTGCCGGAATCTGATTTTTCATCAGAACAGTTTATTGAAGATGTCCGGAAAGAAATGGCAAAACATAAAGCTGTCATTGTAGCCATATCAGAAGGGATTTCCCTTTCTGAAGAAAATTCAGCAGAATTTCAGTCCGGTGCAGTAGACAATTTCGGGCATAAATATCTCTCTGGTGTAGGAAAATATTTAGAAAGATTAGTTGCCGACAGAATCGGCTGTAAAGTCCGTTCAATAGAATTAAACGTCATGCAGAGATGTTCTTCTCATATCTGCTCAAAAACAGATATTGATGAAGCAGAACGCATCGGCCGCCGTGCCCTCAGTGCGGCTTTAGACGGCAATACCGGACAGATGATGTATTTCCGGAGAATCAGTGAAATGCCCTATGCTGTTACCATTGAAATGACAGATGCTTCCAATGTTGCCAATCTTGAAAAAATGTTCCCGAAAGAGTGGATTTCTCCGGAACAGAATCAGGTAACAGATGCAGCTATTTCTTATTTTCTGCCTTTAATTCAGGGAGAAGTCAATATTATGATGAAAAACGGCCTGCCTGTACACTTTCAGAGACCTTTACAGATGAGGTAACAAAATCTATGAAAAAAATTTCTATTCCCATACCTAAAAAATTACGGGAACAGATTGATAATTATACCAATTATCAGCTGTCGCCGGACGGCTTCAAATATCTGATTGACAATAATGAAATTTATATCAAAGGCTTTAAAAAAGGCAATCCCCAAGCCATTCCAGCTTATATTGAAAACATGCCGGTTGTTTATCTTGCCGGCCTGCACAATCTGCCCTTGTCCGGTACTGTCACCATTCCGGACACAGTCAGAGAGCTGGAATGGGCAGTTTTCAATGTACAGGAATCCGCTGAAGAATTCATTCTTCCGGAAAGCCTTGTCCGGATTGATGAACATGCTTTTGCATGGTGCAAATCTCTGAAAAAATTATATTTTCCGGATTCCGTTTCAGAACTTGGCCTTGGTACAGTCATGAGCTGTAAAAAAATAGAATCCCTGCGGCTTCCGGCAAATCTTGAAGAAATTCCGGAATGTTTTGCAAGCGGCTGTTCTTCTTTGAAAAAAATCACCATTCCGGATTCTGTAAAAACCATAAAATTCATGGCATTCAACGACTGCGGCAATCTGTGTGAAATACAGCTTTCTTCTCAGCTGGAGCGGATTGAAAAATATGCTTTCTGCGACTGCACCGGCCTTGAAAAAATCAATATTCCCGATTCTGTCAGATATATTGGCAAATTTGCCTTCGCCGGATGTTCCCGCCTTGCTATGCCGGAAATTCCTGCAACTTGCGAGGTACATCCGAAAGCCTTCCGGCCTTAAAAAAAATTACAAAATATAACAGCTTTAAATTCTAAAATTTATAAAAATATACAAATTTTAAAAAAATATCCAATATTTTTCCGGCTGTGCTGTTATATTAACAGAAACCACTTGCAAGGAGGAAAAAATGGAGAATGGATGGGAAAGCTATCTCCGTTTTCTCGAAGGGGACCAATCGGCATTAAAAACAATCGTCCGGCTGTACTGGGACAGTATGCTGCTGTTTACCAATAGTTATGTGCATAACCTGTCCGATGCGGAGGATATTGCACAGGAAGCCCTTATCAAGCTTTCTATCAAGCGGCCGCATCTGGTACATGAAAACCAGCTGAAAGCATATTTATTTAAAATCTGCCGTAATCTGGCAATTAATCACATGAAAAAGCAAAAGCGTCATGTCGAAATGTCTCAGGAGATAACGGAAAATATAGAAGACGAAATGCAGGAAATTGAAACCCGTATGGAACTGAAAGATTCTGCACAGGCTCTGCACCGTGCCATGCAGAAATTAAAACTGGAATACCGTGAAATTTTATATCTGCGGTATTTTGAACAGCTTACCATTCCGGAATGTTCCAAAGTTATGAAATGTTCAGAACGACAGGCCACGGCCATCAGCTATCAGGCAAGGCAGGCACTCCGGAAAATCTTGGAAAAGGAGGGGTATTCCATTGAAAACATATGACGAAGTTTATCAGAATGTCATTGCGGCGACAACTGCACACAAAAAGAAAATGCGTAAAATTCAGAATGCAGTATCTGTATCCGCTGTCTGTGTGGCTTGTGTACTGGGTGTTACTATGTATATGAAACTGGAAAAGCCTTTATCTGTCCCCTCCGATACAGAAGTTACGACAATGACCATGACTACAGAAGAAATGACAAACATGATAGAAAGTATAACTTCTTCTCCGGCTTCGAGCGATGCAGCTGAACTGTCTTCTACCATTTCCCGACGTACAGAAATTCCGGAACAGCTGACAGAAACCACTGCACCTGATTTCCGTGAAGAAAGCAGTAATCTTTCTGTTGCTACAACAACGACCAAAATCATTCATGCTGTAGAAATCATACAATCTGAATCTACAGAGGAAGAAACTCATACTGAAACTTCTGTCCCTGCCAATGCAGAAAAAACAGAATCTTCCTCTTCTTCTGCTACAACAGCCAAGACAGCAGAAAAGACATTGGCTACTTCTGCCAGCACATCCAAAACGACTTCCAAGCAGACAGAAACAGAAACTGTCCAGCTTGCAACAGAAACAGAAACTGTTCTTCCGGAAACAGAAGCCACCAATCCTACAGAAGCTACCCTTCCTACAGAATCTCAATTTCAAGATGAAGACCTAACAGAGACAATAGAAATAGAATCTGAAGCAGAATCTGAAGAGTTGGCAACAGAGCCAGAACCGGAAAACGAAACCGATATAATAGAAGAAACAGAATCCCAAACGGAAACTACAGCAGCTGCTACAGCTGATTCTTCCGAAGCGATTTCCACACTGATTCCGGATGATTTTCTGACTCCTGAAGAATGGCAGGCTCTGTTCGGAGAAACAGAAACTACAACAACCACAACAACTATTATTATCAATCCTGATTTATCAAACACTTCCTATACAACTATACTACTTCCGGAAGATAAAAAATCCGGCGGATGAAACCTCTCCGCCGGATTTTTTTATTCTGTCACTCTGCACAGAAAATTTCTAAATTCTGCAAACTGCTGACTTTCTTTTCCCTGTGCATAAAGGCCAATCATAACACCTGTAAAATTCCCTGCAATTTCAGTCGACAAAAATTTTGTCTGTGCCGTGCCGAGTGTATAACTCTGTGAATCTGCCTCTGCATAGAAATGATATGTCAGAGGTTCTGCCTCGATTCTTAATTTTGCCGTATCTCCGGCAATCCGGATATTATCCGATTCCTGTACTATATCACCGATATGCAGACGCTTGAAAATTTCACAGCCCTGTTCTGTTTTCCGGATGGCTAATTCATAATGCTGGTCAGGTGTCATATAAAGCGTAAGACCTGCTTCCTGTTCCGGTACAGTGACAGTGCATTCAATCAGCAGCTGCATTTCCTGCTGACGAATCCCCAAGAAAGAAACGGCTTCGCCTTTTTTATCATCATCCAGAGAAATTCCGGAACTCCGGATTTTAAAACTATCTTTCTGAATCTGATAATATTCCTGTCTGGGATTTTTCATATAGCACCAGTCAATTCCAAGTTCTGTATTATCAAAACGCTTTTCCGGAACAGGGGCTTGTATCACAGAATCCGGAATCCTGTCTGTTTCCATTTCCAGCCTTGTCGTACCGTTGACTCCGGCTGTAAACCAGCCGTTTTCCTGAAATGTTACCGGAACAAGATTCACTTCCCGACCGGTAATATGATGCATGACCCATTGATGAATCTGCCGGAATGCCAGATGCACAATCCACCAGTTACCAGAAAAATCCTGAATCAAATCACCATGACCGCAGCCCTGTAAAAGATACCCTCCGAGGTTTCTGTTCGTCAGCACAGGATTTTCCGGATAGCTTTCAAATTCACCGAATAAATTCCGGCTTCTTGCATAAACTATCATATGGCCGTATTCTGTACCACCTTCGGCAGCCATCAGATAATAATTATTATTTATCTTATACAGATGCGGACTTTCTAAAAATCTTCCGCCTGTCCCCTGCCAGATGCAGACAGCAGGAGAACGCTTTTTTCCTGTCCGGATATCAATTTCACACTGTACCACACCGTGAATCCCTTTGTCATCTGTGCCGTTGCTCATGAAATATGCCTTGCCGTTTTCAAAATACAGAGAAGGGTCAATACCATCCTGATTGACATATACAGGTTCAGACCATTCGCCATAAATATCATCTGTCCAGACGTAAAAATTCCCCCCATGGCTGACATTAGTAGTAATCATATAAAATCTTCCCTCATGATACCGGATAGTCGGTGCATAAATGCCGCCGGCAGAATTGGCCTCTGCTAAAGGAAGCTGGCTTTCTCTTGTCAGAACATGACCGATTTGTTTCCAGTTAATCAAATCAGAACTTTCAAACAGTGGCACACCGGGGAAAAACTGAAATGAGCTGCATACCAGATAATATTTATTTCCAGCTCGGCAGATACTGGGGTCGGGATAGAACCCCGGAATAATTGGATTTCGATATTTCATACATATTCCTCCTGATTTTTTATACTGAAAAATCCCCGTGATAAGCGGGGATTTCAGTTTAGAGCTTATTTTTTTCTTTTTCAAGCAGACGAATCAAATCATCAATGGAATCAGAAGAAGCAATTTCAGATTTGCTTTTTTTATCTGCCTGAAGAATATCATCAATATTCGGACTGCTATAGACAGGTTTCGCCGGAGCAGCGGGCTTCGGGGATTCTGGCTTAGTTTCCGGAACAGGGGCAGGCGGTTCGGGAACAGGGGCAGGCGGTTCGGGAACAGGGGCAGACGGTTCGGGAACAGGTACAGGCTGTTGCACCGGAACAGGCTGCTGAGTTACAGGTGGTACAGAAGCCGGAGATGCAGCGGGCTGTGTCTGTACCGGAGGTGCAGCAGCAGTTTTCTGTGCCTGTAATCTGGCTTGTTCACGGACTTCTTCTGCGGAATACACCTGTGTATTTACATCTTTTTTCTGACGTGGCATAGGGGCTTCCAATGCTTTGAGGGCTTCTGCTTCGATTTCCTGCCGGCGGAATTTCATTGTCTTTTCACGTTCCTGCACAGCTTTCTGATAGGGTGAATTTTCGTTTACTGGTTTTGCAGAAAAGTTTTCAGAAATAGAAGATTTCTTTTCTTCGAGCTTGGGAGCAGTTGTTTTTTCAGGGTCATAAAGCGGATTTTTTGCGGCATTTTTCTTCTTTTTCGGCTGTGGTGTTTCTTCTTCAAAAGAAAACTCCTCATCATCCATATCTTCACTGCCATTTCTTGCGATATGCACCAGCAGCATGATAATCAACAGCACACACGGTGCAACCAGCAGGGCCATCAGACCATTGACAGTTGTTGCAAAATCAATATACCAGTATAATTCCGGACTTGCCCACACGCAGACAGCAAAAATATTTGTTCTGGGGATAACCAAATCTGTCCCCTGCTCGACTGCTGTACCAGGATAATAATTGACAGTACCGTCTTCTGTTTCTTCAATTTTGTAAATATTCCGCAGAGCCAGCGTCCCGTCTGCAAGATAGCAAAGCACTTTGTTGCCTTCATGCAGTTCTGAAATCACAGCCGCCTCGGCAGCAACGAGTGATTTTTCAGGAATAGCAGGTTCCATATCGGCAGAATCCTGCATATACAAGTAATACCCTGCAATACGGGGCACACGGTCGCTTGAGAAAATCAGATTCACAGTAACCGTACAGGCAACCACTACAAGCAGCACAAACACGAGCAGACCTGCAAAAACAGAACCTCTTTTTTTTCTTTTCATAATTCTGGATTTTGCTCCTTTCTGTGATATTAGATTAATTTTATTATATCACAAATGAAAGAAATTTGCAAGTATTTATTTACAAAAAAAGGCGGCATTTGTTGCCGCCTTTTCTGTTTTGGAATTTCAAACCAATCAGCCAATCATGCTTGCTACTTCAGCAGCAAAGTCATCAGCTTTCTTTTCAATACCTTCGCCGAGTTCAAAGCATACAAAACCTGTTACTTCAATTGCAGAACCTGCTTCTTTTGCCTTGGTGTCAACATACTGCTTTACAGTCAGCTTGTTTTCTTTTACGAAAGCCTGTTCCATCAGGCAGATTTCAGAATAAATCTTGCCGAGCTTGCCTTCTGCAATTTTTGCTTTTGCCTGTTCGGGCTTGTTTGCAAGCTTGGGGTCTTCTTCCATCTGCTTGAGAATAATTTCTTTTTCTTCGTCAATTCTGGACTGCGGAACATCCTCACGAACGAGGAAATCCGGATGCATAGCAGCAACCTGAAAATCGCAGTCTTTCAGAGCTTCCAGAACAGCAGGAGCTGCACCGGCT
>CADBOP010000031.1 GCA_902796255.1 uncultured Ruminococcus sp. | reverse complement strand
ATTAATCTGGATATTGATATTTCTATCAGATGCAACGGCGAATATACTTACAGAATTGCTGACCCGATGCTGTTCTATACCAATGTCTGCGGAAATGTTGCACAGAGCTATACTTCTGACCAGATAGCCGCTACACTCAAAGCAGAATTTTTAACAGCATTACAGCCGGCTTTTGCCCAGATTTCCGCTCAGGGTGTCAGATACAGTGCCCTGCCGGGATATACACAGGAAATTACAGATGCTATGAATCAGGCTCTTGCTCAGAAATGGAGAGAAAAAAGAGGAATTGAGATTGTTTCTGTAATGATTAATTCTGCTACTGCTTCCAGAGAAGATGAAGAATTAATCAAACAGGCACAGCGTGCCGGAATGCTGCAAAGCCCCGGTATGGCTGCGGCTACCCTGACAGCTGCTCAGGCAGATGCTATGAAAGCAGCAGCCGGAAACAGCGGCGGTGCAACTCTTGGCTTTATGAACATGAATATGGCACAGCAGGCCGGCGGACTGAATGCACAGGCACTCTATCAGATGCAGGCACAGCAGATGGCTGCTCCGGTACATACAAATGTTCCCGAAAATGCAGATACATGGTCTTGTGCATGTGGTGCAAAAAATACAGGCAAATTCTGTGCAGAATGTGGTAAACCGAAACCGGTTTCCAATGGCTGGACATGCTCCTGCGGACAGTTCAATCAGGGAAAATTCTGTGCAGAATGCGGAAAACCAAAGCCCGCAGGTGTCAAAACATACCGCTGTGACAAATGCGGCTGGAAACCGGCTGACCCTGCCAGACCGCCAAGATTCTGTCCGGAATGCGGCGATGTATTCGATGCCAATGACGAAGTGACAGAATAATAGGTTCTCATTTCAGAAAGGCGGATTTTTCCGCCTTTCTGAATGCATAGAATGATATATCAGAAAAAGGGGAGAAATAGTTTATTTATGTTTCAGTTCCTATTAGGTGAATGCGGTACAGGAAAATCCACTGCATTGATGCAAAGAATCAAAACAGATTTGCAGCACCAAAAACAAGTAATTATGATTGTTCCGGAACAGTTTTCTTTTGAAGCAGAGAAACGGCTTTATGACTTTCTGGATGTACAGCTGTTTAACCGGATGAAAACTTATAGTTTTTATACGTTGTCACAGGAAATTTTATTGCAGTTCGGAAGTTCCGGAAAAAGCTATGCTTCTGAACAGGAAAAATTATTGTTTTTATATCAGGCTGTACAGGAGTGTATTCAGAAAGATGCTTTAAAAATCCTGTACCGGCAGAACACACCGGATTCTCTGGCACAGCTTCAGAAACTGGTAGCCAAAATGCGAAAAGAGGGGATTACTGCTGAAAAAATGCAGGAGATTTCTCCGGTATTTACAGATTCTGTCCAGTTGAGAGATAAAACAAAAGATATTTCTGAAATTTTAAGTGCTTATGACAGGATTCTTCAGGCACATGACCTGTGTGACAATCTCAATGACCTGACAGGAGCTGCCATACTGGCGAAAAGTCATGGATTCTTTAAGAATAAGCATGTATATCTTGATGAATTCGGGACTTTTTCCGGTGACCAGTATAAAATGATAGAAGCCGTTATGGAACAGGCACAGGATTTTACAATTGCCATCCGTGACAGCCGTTATGACGGGAATATCATTTTTAAAAACGGTCATCAGACATTTCTGAATCTGAAACAAAAAGCACAGGAACTTCATCCGGCTTCTGTCAAAACAGAATATTTTGAAACATACAGACGTTCCGGCTATACTGACCTGAAAGCAGTTGCTTCACAGATTTTCCGTACAGATATGAAGCAAAATCCCTATCAGGGGCATGTACATGTTTTTCATGCTGAAGATGCTGTTTCTGAAACAGAATATATCTGTGCAGAAATTTATCGGTTATTATCTGAAAATCCCGCTTTGCATTGCCGTGACATTGCAATTGCTGTGAAAGACCCTGCTGTCTACCGCCCTTTGCTGGAACGTGCCTTTGCAAGATATCAGCTGCCTTATGATATTGCAGCACAGAAGTCTGTAATACATACAGAACTGATACGCTATTTTCTGACACTGTTTGAAATTATTTCAGCCTCTGACTGGCATACAGATGTGATTCTGAAATATCTGAAAAATGCATTCTCCGGATTTGACAGAGAAACAGTCGCTATGCTGGAGCATTTTTGTTTTACATGGAGTATTGACAAAGAAGACTGGACAAAAAATTTCTATGCGGAAAACCAGCCGGAACTGAACCGCCGTTCCGAACCGTTTGACGGTCAGGAGCTGGAACTGCTCAGAACAGAATTTATCACAGAAATGCAGGAACTGAAAAAATCCTGCGAAAAAGCAGATGTCCGTAAAGTATGCCGGATACTCTATACACACCTGATAAAGAAAAAAACAGCATATGATGCCTTGCAGGAACAGAATACCGGTTCTGTGAACGAAGAAGTGCTGAAACAGAATGAATTTTCTACCCTCTGGGAACTGCTCGGCAATACAATGAATACAGTAGTCAAAAATATGGGGGCAGAAATACTGCCTTTGAAAGTACTGTATCAATTGTTTTTAATATTGCTGAAAAACAGCAGCTTTTCCACACCGCCGGAAACACTTGACAGTATTCGGGTGATTGAGACTCTCTATGAAGTGCTGACCGTCCGGCTGAATTCGCCTGCAATTGTATTTGTTCCGGGAGTTATGAACGGGGTATTCCCGTCAGAAATGCATCCGCACGGTGTATTTACTGAAAAAGAACTCCGTCAGCTTGAAGATTATCATATTAAAATTGCACATCTTCTGCCGGAATTGTATTCTGATGAACTGCTGATTATCAATAAAATTTTAGCCGCTCCGACAGAACAGCTCTATCTGACCTGTCCGGAAGTCAATGCTTCTCATGAACGTGCAGAACCTTCTGTGATTATCGGAGAAATTTTACGCATGTTTCCGCAGGATGCCCCTGTTGTGATAAAACAGGAAGAAATTTCGCCGGATAATTATGCATGGACAAAACAGGCAGCCTATTTTCATTTTGTCAGAAATCTGAACCGGAATACGGCAGATGTTGCTTCTCTCAGAGCAGTTCTGGAAAATGACCCTGTTTATGCTTCTAAAATCCGGAAACTGACAGAAATGAAAACAGAACAGCCGGAACGGACTTCTCCGGAAGTCATGAAAAAATTGCTGGGGAAGCAATTACTATTATCACCTACTAAAATTGAAAAATTTTATAACTGCCCGTTTCAGTATTTCTGTATGTACTGCCTGAAATTGTATGTGCCTGAAAAAGTAGTGCTGACTTCCCGCAATATCGGAAACTTTGCACATTATTGTCTGGAAAAGATTCTCGGAAAATATCGTGAAGCCTTTCTGGAACTGTCAGAAGAACAGCTTCTTGCAGAAATTCAGGAACTTTCTGAAATTTTCAAAACAGAAAATTTTTCTGCTTCTGTCTTAAAAGACGGCCGTTTTCAGTTTAATTATCATATCAATATGCAAAATGTGCTGAGATTATTGCAGCATCTTCAGGAAGAACTGAAAAAATCAGAATTCATTCCGACAGCATTTGAAGAAAAACTCGGAAAAAACGAAGCAATTCCGCCTTATTCACTCCGGAATCATACCATTCTCTGCGAGGGGAAAATTGACCGTGTAGATATCTGTAATACCGGAGAAACTATGCTCATGCGTGTCATAGACTATAAAACAGGAACAAAATATTTTTCTCCTGAAAAATTAGCTGCCGGACTGGATATGCAGATGCTGATTTATTTATTTGCACTGGAACAAAATCATGCTTTTGGTTCAGCAGGGCCGGCAGGTGTCCTGTATCTCCCCAGCGGCCAGCCAAAAAGAGGGCTCTATCAGGAAAGGAATAAAAACACTCAGCCAAGAGAAGCATATTTTCATGATTTCTATGAAATGAAAGGGCTGCTTCTGGAAGATACTCTGCCATATATGCAGACAGAAGCCTCTGCCCCTGCTCCGGTTATGAAACATACACAGGCTGCACATCTGTTCTCAGCAACGCAGAAACAATTCTCTCATCTGAAACAACATGTGGAAAAGAAAATCTGTGAAATGGCTGACAGGCTCTATGACGGTGATACTGCACCGAATCCATATCTGTATCAGGAAAATTCGCCCTGTAAATACTGCCCCTGTGTGGATATCTGTGACCATGCAGAACCAAACAGCAGTACACTGACAGCCCAGATGAAACAACAGGCTTTAAAAGCTGTTTTTGAAGACAAGGAAGAAACAGAAAATCAGAATCAGGAGGAGGAACAGAATCATGGACTGGACTAATCAACAGCTGGACGCTATTCAGGAAAGGGGCCGGAGCATTATTGTATCTGCTGCTGCCGGAAGCGGAAAAACTGCGGTACTGGTAGAACGTCTTCTGCAAATTTTATCTGACCCCTCTCCGGATACCCGTGTTGCGGCAGATGAAATGGTTGTTGTAACTTTCACAAAAGATGCGGCTGCCCAGATGAAACAAAGACTGACTAAAAAAATTTCTGAAACACTTGATGAAATGAACCGGAACGGCCAGCATCAGGAAGCTACTTATGACTGGCTTCTTCAGCAGAGAAGTGCCCTCAGTAATGCAAAAATTTCTACGATTCATTCGTTCTGCTTTGATTTTATCCGTGAAAATGCAGAGGCGTGCGGCGTTTCTTCACAGTTTGGCATTGCAGAACCTGCAAGAGAATATGTATTCAGGAAACGTGCATTACAGTCTGTAATTGAAAGCTGGACACGGGACAGAAAAAAAGAAATGGCTCTGCTGTTTGCTACACTCTGCACAAGAGATGATTCTGAAATTGAAGAATTTGTGCTTCTTACAGCAGAATATATGAATTCTCTCGCCTTTCCGGAATACTGGATGCAGAAAGCCAGAAAAATATGGGAAAAGTCTGCGTTTTTAGATGCACTTCGTCAGACAGCCGCAGCAGAAATTCAGGAATGTATTGCAATGGCTGAAAAATGCGAGCCGTTTTCCAAGGCTGCCTACAGTGAAGCTACAGATATGCGTTATGAACAAATCCGGAAAAATGATATTGCAAATTTTCAGGCCTGTCTGGATTATGTTCTTCATGCCGGACGGCAGGAACTCCTTGCAGACCCTCTGAAAAAAGAAGGCTCTTTTGATAAGTTTACAACATTTACAGGCGGAAGCAAAAAACAAAAAAATGGAAAAAGTAAAAAAGAAGAATATTACGATGAAGACAGCAGGACTGTTTTTAAAAATATCCGGTCTGTGTATCAGAAGAAATATGATACATTGCTGAAAAAGCTGCTGAGTCCTCTTGCATACTGGGAAAATGATGAAGCTGTGCTGAAACAGGCTGTTCCTGTTCTGCTGGAACTGACAGAAGCATATCAGGCTGCTTTGCTGGCTGAAAAGAAAAAACAAAATGTTCTGAGCTTTGATGATGCTGAACATCTTGTGCTGCACCTGCTCGGCTCTGTAGATGAAAACGGCATTCTGCACCGTTCGGAACTTGCAGAAGCTGTTTCTGAAAAATATGAATTTATCATGATTGATGAATATCAGGATTCTAATGACAAGCAGGACTGTCTGTTCAAGTTATTGTCCAGAAACTGCCGGTTTTCAGAAGACGGAAAGAAACTGCATTACGGAACAAACGCTTTTCTTGTGGGAGATATCAAACAGTCAATTTATAGCTTCCGTCAGGCAAATCCTGAAAATTTCAAGAGAGCAATTCAGGAAAGCACAATGCTTGCAGAATGTCAGGGTCAGGATATGGCAAGAATTTACCTGAACCAGAATTTCCGGAGTGCAGCCGGTATTCTGGAATTTACTAACGAAATGTTCAGATTTCTGATGTCAGAGCAGTGCGGCGGTTTGCAGTATGATGTAAATGAGCAGCTGAATTTCGGTGCTAAAATATATCTGGAGCTGGAAAAGCAATATCAGGGTGTACAGATAATTGTACCTTCTTCGGGAAAAGAAGAAACAGACTCTTTTACTTTACAGGCAGAATGTCTGGCAGATACGATTCAGAATATGATAGCACAGGAATTTCCTGTTATGCAGTCAGATAAGACCGTCCGCCCCTGTCAGTACAAGGATTTCTGTATTCTGATGCGTTCTGTGAACAAGCTGCTGCCGGTTTTGGGGAAGGCATTTCAGAAAAGGGGAATGCCGTTCAGTTATGATGATAATAATTTTCTGGAATTTCCGGAAATTAAGTTTATTATTAATTTATTAAAAGTGATTGATAATCCCATGACAGATATTGCTATGGCTGGTGTGCTGCTTTCTCCTGTATATGGATTTATGCCGGAAGATTTGGCTATGCTGAAAGTATCAGGTTCAGGGAAAAGAATTTATCTCCAGATGCAGAGCCTTACCGAACAGAAAGATTCTGCCCTTGCTCAGAAATCTGCCCTGTTTTTAGAACAGCTTTCAGAAATGCGTATGCTTTCCGATACTATGCCGCTGGAAAAATTTATTTATGAAATTTATGATATGACAGATTTGTTCTCTCTCCAGAGCTTATATGAACATGCAGATGAACGGCGGAATCATCTCGAAGTTTTTGCACAGTATGCTCAGGATTACAGGGAACATGCCGATATTAATGCCCAGAGCAGTCTGAGCGGCTATATCCGTTATCTGGATTATCTCGGCGAGAGCGGTGAGCCTATCTCGGCAAAGATGGCCAACCAGAAGGCAGACTATATTGCAGTCAAGACGATTCACAGGTCTAAGGGGCTGGAATATCCGTTTATTTTCCTGATTAATACAGAACGCATGTTTTCTGCTAAACCTTCCTCAGATATTCTGCTGGCAGATGAAACAGGGCTGCTTGGTATGCAGATGCTGGACAAGACGGATTATACTAAATTTTATCCGGCAGTATATGAATATCTGCTGTATCTGCGGAACAAGCAGGAGAAAAGCGAAGAAATGCGTCTGCTGTACGTTGCACTGACAAGAGCAAAACAGAAACTGTTTTTGATTACAGATGAAATTTATACAGGCTGTTCGCCTAAGGGGCATCTTTGCAATACCGGTGATTTTTTAGCAGACTGTCCGTCTGTTGTTGCAGAGTATGCTGCTGCTGCCAACAGTATGCAGGACTGGATTTTAGCATATCTGTTTGCTGCCGGCGAAGCAGATTATCTCAGAACAGTTATGGATACAGGGAAAAATATAGATTCTTCCCTTGTAGAATATCGCTTCTGGAAAATGCAGAGCAATACAGAAACTGTACAGAAACAAAAAACAGAGATTTCTGCTGTTCCGGACACGGCCTTAATTCAGAAAATGCAGCAGCAGCTTGCTTATCAGTATGATACTGCACTGACTAAAATTCCGTCTAAAAGAACTGTTACTTCTTTGTCACATTATGAAAGCAGTCAGGAAAAACAGGCAAAACTCCCTGATTTTATGCTGGAAGATGAAGAAGGCCGCATTCATCGCCTGCAAGGTGCGGCAAGAGGAACGGCAATTCATAAAATTATGCAGTTTATGAATTTTCAGGCAGCCGCTGAAAATCTCTCTCAGGAAATGGAAAGAATGCAGAATACACAAATTCTGGAAACAGTAGAAGCAGAAGCCATCCAGCCTCAAAAAATTCAGGCATTTTTTCGTTCTGATTTATATAGGAGAATTGCAGCTTCTGACTCTGTTATGAAAGAAAAACAGCTTTTTGTACAAATCGGAAAGATGAACCTTCCGGAAAATTCCGTACTCCGAAAAGAATATGCCGGAACTGATGGTATTATGATTGGTACAGTAGACTTGATTTTCCATGAGCCTGACGGTTGGGTAATCGTAGACTATAAGACAGACTACCAGAAAAACGCTGAATATTATACAGAAAAATATGCCCTTCAGCTCGGACTGTACCAGAAAGCAATGGAATTGCTTCTGAATGCTCCTGTCAAGCAGGCCTATATTTATGCTTTTACAATAGATAAAGCAATAGAAATTAATTTGTCAGAAATCGAATATCAGACAGCAGAAACGGAGGATATTTAAATTATGAAAGCTTTACTTGATGCCATGATAAACAAAAGTCTGAAAGAAAAACGTTTTGTCGGTGCTAATGCAGCAGTATACCGGAATTATGACTGTATTTATGAAAATTCATTCGGTATGGCAGATAAAGAAAAAAATAAATCTATGCAGAGAGACTCTATTTTCAGGATTTATTCTATGACAAAACCTGTTACCGCTGTGGCAGTTATGCAGCTGGCAGAGCAGGGGAAACTCTGTCCGGATTTTCCGGTCAGCTGGTATCTGCCGGAATTTGCGGACATAAAAGTATATGATGCTGAAACAGGCAAGGCAAGGCCTGCCAGAACAGAACTTCGTGTACAGCATTTATTAAATATGACATCTGGTATGCCTTATGCAAACTGCCTGAACCAGACACAGAAAGATGTAGCAGCATTTTATTATGAAATGGAACAGAAACGAGATACCCCGCAGGCCTTGCATCTTGCGGAATATTGTAAAAAAATGGCAGAAATTCCGCTTGAATTTGACCCCGGTACACATTGGGACTATGGCACTTCTGCCGATATTCTCGGGGGCATTGTGCAGGTCGTTTCCGGTATGGATTACAGAGATTACTTGTTTCAGAATATTTTTCATCCGCTCGGCATGACAGATACGGATTTCTACGTTCCGGAAGAAAAACAAGACAGATTCACACAAGCATATATGCCGGATGAAAATAATAATATTCTCATACCGGATAAGGGCTGCCATCTGGGACTGAATGACTATAAAACACTGCCGGCCTTTATCTCCGGCGGAGCAGGGTTATGCTCAACCATTCCGGATTATGCCAAATTTGCAACAGCTCTTGCAAACGGTGGTGTTTCCAAAACAGGCATCAGAATCATCAGTGAAAAAGCTCTGGAATATATCCGTACTCCGCAGGTCGGAGGGGAAAATTTCCGGAAAGACCAGAACTGGGATTCTCTCAGGGGGTATGATTACGGCTGTCTGGTAAGAGTACTGACAGACAAAAAAACAGCCGGAACGATTGCCAGCCTTGGAGAATTTGGCTGGGACGGCTGGACAGGGACATATTTTTGTGTTGACCCTGCTGAAAAACTTGTCATTTTCTTCTGGGTTCAGACTGCCTGTGCCGGAACAACACCAGAAGCAAAACTGATGCGGAATATTGTATACGGAAAAATCTGAAACCTGAACTTTTTAAATCCCTTTGGCATAGAATATACTAATTACTCTGAAAGGAGAGAATTGATTATCTATGCCAAAGATTTTTTTAAGCCCTTCTACACAGGAATTTAACCCATATATTAACGGTGGTACAGAAGAACAAGATATGAACCTGCTCGCTGATGAGATGGAACCTTATCTCAGAGCCAGCGGAATCGCTTTTACCAGAAATGACCCTGACCGGAATGCTGCCGGTGCTATTGCAGATTCCAATTCTGCTTATTATGATGCACATATCGCTCTGCATTCCAATGCTTCTCCGGAAAGTATGAGCGGCCAGCTGCGTGGTATTGATATTTATTATTCGCCTTACAGCATGGCCAGTGAAAAACTTGCCATTACCATTGCCAATAATATCAAGAGTATCTATCCCATACCTGCAAAAGTAATGGCACGCCCGACAACCACACTCGGAGAAGTCAACAAAACCAATGCGGTTGCCGTGCTGTGTGAACTGGGCTATCATGACAATCAGGAAGATGCTGACTGGATTCGGCGGAATCTGAATGCCATTGCAGCAAATCTTACAGAATCGCTCTGTGATTATTTCGGGATTCCGTTCATTACTCCCACGGCTGTTGTGAAAGGGGTCGTTGTGACAGACGGTTCAGGACTGAATCTCCGGAGCTATCCGAGTCTTAACGGAGCAAGAATTACTTCTATTCCGAACGGTGAGGCCGTCACTGTTTACGGTAT
>CADBOP010000030.1 GCA_902796255.1 uncultured Ruminococcus sp. | reverse complement strand
TTCCAGCAGATAGTTATACTGTGCCAGAATATTCATGACATTCAGGTGCTGACGCTTATATTCATGCAGACGCTTTACCTGTACATCGAAAATGCTGTCTGTATTAAGAATCACTTTGGAATTATGCTTTACATATTTTGCAAAGCGTTCTTTGTTTTCTTTCTTCACCTGCATAATGCGGTTGAGTACTTCTTCATCATCAGCGAATACAGCAAGTTTGGAAAGCTGGGCAGCATCTTTCAGGAATCCGTTTCCGATTTTGTCACGCAGGAGCTGTGTCAGGCCGGGGTTGGACTGATAGAGCCATCTTCTGTAAGCGATACCGTTTGTAACGTTCTTGAACTTGTGCGGTGTATCAGCGGCTTCGTCTTTGAAGACATCAGTTTTGATAATATCAGAATGCAGTTTAGAAACGCCGTTGACGCTGTGAGAAGCTACCACGCACAGAGTAGCCATATGAATGGTATTATCTTTGATAATAGACATTCTGGTAGTTTTTGCACTGTCATAGCCGTTGCGTTCCATGAGGGACTGGCAGTATCTGTTATTGATTTCTACAATAATATTGAAAATTCTCGGAATGATATGCTTCATCATATTGACATCCCATTTTTCGAGAGCTTCTGCCATAACAGTATGATTGGTATAAGCAAACGTATTTGTTACAATATGCCAAGCCTGTTCCCAGCCATAGCCGCAGTCATCCAGCAGAATACGCATCAGTTCCGGAATTGCCAGAGTCGGATGGGTATCATTGATATGAATTGCTACTTTTTCATGCAGGTTATCCAGTGTGCCATAGACATTCATGTGTGTGTTGACAATATCGCCGACAGCAGCAGCACACAAGAAATACTGCTGACGAAGTCTGAGGGATTTGCCCTCCAGATGATTGTCATTCGGATAGAGAATCTTGGAAATTGAGTTAGCCATAGAGTTCTGGCCGAGAGCTTTTGCATAATCGCCCTGATTGAACAGTTCCATATTAAAGCTGGGGGCTTTTGCACTCCAGAGTCTGAGGACAGACACACCGGGGCTGTCATAACCGGAAACGTACATATCATACGGGGTAGCGATAACAGTATTATAATTTACATGAGAAATATGATGGTACTGATTATCCCAGTATTCGTTGAGTTCGCCCTCGAAGTGAACTTCAATTGCTTTTTCCGGCTTGGGGTCGAGCCAAACACTGCCGCCGGGGAGCCAGTTATCAGGAAGTTCTGTCTGCCAGCCGTCTTCCAGTTTCTGCTTGAAAATACCATATTCATAGCAGATAGAATGCCCCATAGCAGGCATAGCCATTGTGGCCATACCATCCAGATAGCAGGCTGCTAAACGGCCGAGACCGCCGTTTCCGAGGCCGGCATCTGGTTCACATTCATAAACTTTATCCAGATTGATATG
Organism: uncultured Ruminococcus sp.; assembly: GCA_902796255.1. GTDB lineage: Bacteria > Bacillota > Clostridia > Oscillospirales > Ruminococcaceae > UBA3855. The sequence goes on along the minus strand of CADBOP010000030.1, from coordinate 4,046 downwards.
AAATTCAGAGAGCATTTCTTTTACTTCGTCAACCATTTCCAGATTATACAGGCTTGTTTTCAGGGAACGTCCCATCAGGAATTCCATAGAAAGATAATAAACCTGTTTTTTGCCTGCGGAGTGTACCTGATTGATGAACTTACGGCGTTTTGCCTTCAGCTGTTCCACAACCAGTGCAGAGAGGATTTCATATACCTGCTGGTCGGAAGCTTCTTCCGGAGAGATATTAAACTTTGCCATCAGTCTCTCACTGAATGTTTTTCTGAAATTTTTAATTTCAAGCGTATCATTTACTGCCATACTCTTGTTTTGCCCTGTGATTTTTTACAGAGCATCTCCTTTCACAATATATTTACTATGAAAAATAAGACTGCATTATTTCAGCAATCAAATCTCTTAATAATAGTATACATGATTTTTGCTTTTGTTGCAATTGACGTTTTCGACAAATATTATGTACGTAAACGTTACACTTTGTACAGACGGGAGAATTTCTTGTCTATAAAAAGTGATTTTTGCCGCTGAATATACTTACTGTTATGTCAAATTTGTGCAATTTTATGAATTTGTTTCTGAAGCAGTATCTTTTTCCAAAATCCGGCAGAGGGTTTCATGCAGTTCCGGATAGCTTCGTTTCATACGGACGGGCTGATTCTCCTGTGTCATAAAGCATAATTCTGTTGTTCCTGTGCAGCAGAGTGTCTCTGCACTGCGGATTTCATAGCCGAATGTATAACGGAATCCGTTATACTGTATCAGCCGGACATAAATCTGCAAAGCATCACAGAGCCGAATCATGTTTTTATATTCTGCCTGTACTTTCAGGACGGGGCAGATGACACCGGATTCCGGATTCCGGATAAGTTCACCGATACCGAGTTCATCCATATAGGCAAGACGGGCTTCTTCAAAATAGCGGATATGATTGGAATGATGGATAATCCCCATCTGGTCGGTTTCGTAATACTGAGGAATTTTATGATAGATAAACATTGAACTTACTGCTCACTTTCTTCGGGAGATTTTTTCTTTTTGAAAATAATAAATTTACTCAGGAAATAATTGGCCAGCGTGACAACTACCTGCTGAATAAAGAAGAAGATAAAATAAATCCAGAAGATTTTTTCATTTTCTTTCATATACAGAGGCACACCGAGCTGCATAATGCCGACCTGCATCACACCGGAAAGCAGTCTTGCAGATACAAAAGTCCATAATTCCCACATGAGCTGTTTTGTGGATTCTGTCTTGCTTTTGAAGACATATTTTTTATTGACATAGAATGCGAATGTTACAGCAGCCACCCATGCAATGCTGGTAGAAAGAAAATTTTCTACTCGTTCCGGCCATTCGACATTGGCAAGCAGACCAAATTCTACCCCGAACTGTACAATTGCATTTACAATTGTTGTCAGAACACCGTAATAAATATAAATTACCAGTTCTTCAAATTTATCATAGAGTTTTTTGAGCGAGGGCGGAAGAAGCCCTACAAAAAACTGAAGAATTTTTTCAAACATAAAAAATAATATCCTTTCACAGAGCGATAAGCCTGTCAGATTTTTATCATCCGGCAGGCTTATAGAGTTATAGGCTTGTTACATTAATTCGCAAATCAGGGAAGAAAATTCCGCCGGATTTTCAATCGGCATATTTTCCATCAGGAGTGCCTGATTATAGAGCAGCTTTGCGTATTTTTCAATTGTTTCGCTGTTGTCCAGAGCTGTCAGTTTCTGGAATACAGGGTGTTCCGGATTCAGTTCCAGAACCAGTTTGGCCTGTACTTTGTTGCCGTCAGGTGTTGGCATGGCATTGAGTGTTTTTTCCATTTCAAGTGTCAAATCGCCCTCACTGGCCAAGCATACCGGATAGGATTTCAGGCGGCTGGAAAGTGCGACTTTCTGTACTTTTCCTTCCAGAGCCTTCTGCATAGTTTCAAACAGGTTCTTGTTTTCTTCGTTCTTTTCTTCCAGAGCTTTCTTTTCTTCCTCGGTATTCAAATCCAAATCAGCGGCTGTAACGGATTTGAAATTCTTATCCTTGAAAGTCATCATATTTTTGACAGCAAATTCATCTACCGGAATAGTGAAATACAGAATTTCGTATCCTTTTGCCAGAACGGCTTCTGTCTGGGGGAGTGCCTTAATCTGTGCAAGGGAATTGCCGGCAGCATAATAAATATCTTTCTGGTCCTCGGGCATTCTCTCTACATATTCCGCAAGTGTGACAAGTTTTTCTTCATGAGAAGACCAGAACAATAATAAATCGCTCAGTTCATCTTTATGCATACCATAATCGCTGCAAATGCCGTATTTAATCTGTGTGCCGAAGGCATCAAAGAATTTCTCATATTTTTCACGGTCATTCTTGAGCATTCTGCTCAGTTCATTATGAATTGTCTTTTCAATGCTTTTTGCAATCAATTTCAGCTGTCTGTCATGCTGGAGCAGTTCACGGGAGATATTCAGGGACAAATCTTCAGAATCCACAAGGCCTTTCACGAAGCTGTAATAATCCGGAAGCAGGTCGGCACATTTTTCCATAATCAGCACACCGTTTGTATAGAGCTGGAGGCCTTTTTCATATTCTCTTGTATAATAATTAAACGGTGCTTTGGAGGGGATATATAACAAGGCATCATAGCTGACTGTGCCTTCGTTGTGTACATGTTTATGTGCCATCGGGGGCATATAATCATTAAACTTTTCCTGATAGAAAGCATTATACTCATCTTCTGTCAGTTCGTTCTGATTTTTCTTCCACAACGGCACCTGACTGTTGAGTGTTTCGAGTGTATATTCCATATCATACTCATCTGTCGTACCTTCTTTCAGTTTTCTGTGGGAAACTTCCATCTGAATGGGGAATCTGATATAATCAGAATATTTCTTGACAAGATACTGAATTCTGTAATCTTCTAAAAATTCAGAATAATTTTCCTCGTCTGCATCGTCCATAAGTTCCAGAACAATTTTAGTGCCATGTTTTGTCAAATCGCTGAAATCGCCTGTTTCCTGAACAGTATATCCGTCCACGCCCTCAGACTGCCATACATGTGCCTGTTCTGTGCCGAAGGCTCTGGAAAAAACAGAAACTTTCTTTGCCACCATAAAAGCAGAATAGAAACCGACACCAAACTGGCCGATAATCTGCTGTTCTTCGCCGAGCTTATTATCTGTCTTGAACTGGAGAGAACCGCTGTTTGCGATTGTACCGAGATTTTTTTCAAGTTCTTCCTCGGTCATACCGATACCATTATCTGTAATAGTAATTGTTCTCTGTGTTTTGTTCAAATCCAGTCTGATAAAGAAATCTTCTTTATTCAATCCGACAGAATCATCTGTGAGGGATTTAAAATACAATTTATCAATTGCATCACTGGCATTGGAAATCAGTTCACGGAGAAAAATTTCCTTATGTGTATAAATAGAATGAATCATCATATCAAGCAGTTTTTTTGATTCTGCCTGAAAAGCTTTTGTTTCCATAGAGCACATCTTCTTTCTTATTATTTTTATTATTTTTTATAAGAGATGAAAAATTAGCACTCTCTTTCTTTGAGTGCTAATCTTAGTATAGCATATTTTCAGAAAAAATCAATAGGATTCACAAAAAATTCACATATTATTCAAAAAATAATCATATTTTTTCTGCCTGTATCAGAAATTTTTTTCCGTTTCCGTAAAAGTTTTTAATTTATTCATAATCTTTGTGCAGAATGCTCTAAAAATATTTAAAATTTTCTACCAAAAAAAGATGGATTTTTTTCACAGAATATGTTATAATAAAAAAGTAAACCCAACAGGGCTTTCCCTGATGGGTAAAATCTAAATCTTGGAGGTACAAACCAATGAGCAAGAAATATGTTTATCAGTTTACAGAAGGAAACGCTAACATGCGTGAACTTCTCGGCGGTAAGGGTGCAAATCTCGCTGAAATGACTTCTATTTTCGGCAAGAACAGAGTGCCGCAGGGCTTCACTATCACAACAGAAGCTTGTACACAGTACTATGAAGACGGCGGTATCAGCGATGAAATTATGGCTG
>CADBOP010000029.1 GCA_902796255.1 uncultured Ruminococcus sp. | reverse complement strand
TTCTCATCTGCTCTATGGAGCTGCTTAGCCTTTATTATACACGAGATTTTTATTCTTGGAAAGTCGCTATTTTATTTTACGCTTACGTTTTCTCCGTCATTGGCAATTTCATGTTTTTCAGACTGAACAATAGCAGCAATCAGCTTGTTTCTTTCTGAAAATTTTAACTGACAGAGTTTCAATGTCCTTTCGGGATTCTGTCCATCTGGTCTTTTTCGGTTTTCAAATCTGCATGAAGCAAATCAAGAAAAGTAATCATCAGGGGAATCAGGGCGAACCAGACACCCTTTCCGGAAAATTTATGACAGGTAATTGTAGAGGTAATCCCTCCGGCAACAAAGAGGGCTAACATTCCGGTATGAAAGCCCATTCTCTTGAAAGAAGCAATATCTTTATGACGAATGCCTTTTGTACAGAACACACCCACCTGACGAATATGATTCGTACAGAATGTGGTAGCCATCGGGATACCGTCCGCCTGCCGGAAGGTGTTATACTGCATGGAACAGATAAAATTCACAGCAATCTGTGAAATCTGAAACGGGGCACTGTCCGGAATAAAGCCGAGTATCAGGACGACTATCATTTCAATCAGAATCAGAAGTGTATCCCAGCGAATCAGGTGCAGTTTCTTGATTGACCCTGCTACTGTTTCAGATACGACAGCTCCTAAAAAATAGGCTGTAATCGGAATGCATAAATATCTGGCCTGTGTCCAGTCGCCTGAACCGACTGCCATTGCCAAGAGAACAAAATTTGCTGTCTGTGCGTTACAGAAAATACCACCACGCACAGAATAGGTGTATCCACCGAAAAAACCGCCTACATACATCAGAAATGCCAGTGTCCACCAGCGTTCGCATTCCAGAAAGCTTTGAGTTTGTTTTATATTCTGCATAGCCTTACTGAATATGATACATGATTCTGATATATTTCAGGATTCTGTTCCAGCTGTGCTGACTTTCCGGTGTCGCATCACGCAGGGTAGTATAAATATGAAACATATCCGGCTGTATCTCGCATAAAACGGGAATATTTTCTTCTTTCAGCTTATTGACAATTGTCAGTGTATCATCCAGCAGCATTTCATCTCCGCCGACTGTGAATATCATAGGCGGGAAGCCGTGATATGTGCCGTATACCGGAGAAATATAAGGGTCTGTTCTGTCGACATCACCGATAAAGCAATAAATATCACTGGAGAGCAGTTCTTTCTTTTTTCTCTGATTCATGACAGGGTGTTTCAAATCGCCGAATTCGATGTCTTTGCCGTAATTGGAATAGAATGTTCCGGAATTACCTGTCATATCTGCCCATGCAGAAATACAGAATGCACCCAGAGGCAGTGCTTCACCGGTATCCCGCAGTTTCAGCATCGTAGCCAGCACAAGATTTGCACCGGCAGAATCTCCGCCGAGAATGATATTTTCCGGACGATAGCCCTGATTTTGTGTCAGGTCATGCCATAAATCGAGGGCTTCGTTGAGTTGTGTGGGGTACTGATATTCTGGTGCGGTATGATAATCTAAATAGACAGTTTCCGGCTCGCCGGACTGATAATAGAAATCTTCGGCAAAATCTCTGTAAAATCCGAATAATCCGGCAATATAAGCTCCGCCGTGAAAATAGAGAATCAGTCTGCCGTTAGGTTCAGCACCGGTTTTGCGGAGACGTTCGTATTTTGTTCCGGCAGGGGTTGTTTCACACGTTCTGGTGAATCCGTCAGGGCAATGGCTGTTTACCAGTTTTTCAGAAACTTTTTTCATTTTCCCGACAACATCGGGCGTATAATAAATATTAAAATTATTCAGCTTATGCATAAGATATCTGCTGATTTTGCCTTTAACAGAAGGCATATTCATCACCTCAGATATATTATAACATAAAATCTGATTTTTTTCAAGTATTATTCGTAAATTCTGCCGTTTGTAAAAACAGCGGAAAGCAGGCTGACGTTTTCAAATGCTTTTAAATTATCTGTCCGGTTCTTGAAATATAAATTCTGAATCTTTTCTGGTGTCAGGTAGGTATCAATCTGAAAGCCTAACTGGTATAATGCTCTGGACACTTCGTTATAGGCAAAGCCGCCCTGCATTTTTTCTCCGAGAGCCTCGGTCATTGCTTCGAGTTCTCCGGCACGGCCGGTAAACTGATTTTTCACCGGATAATCGAAAACGAGCACACTTTCCAGAGCAGAAAGTTCTGCAATCTGCCTGAGGGTATTGGTAAATACAGGCAAAGTCAGATAATAAGAAACGCCAAGAATACTGAAAAAAGTTTTCTTGTTCGGGTCGAATCCGGCAGAAGGCAGTTTTTCCGTCATACTTTCTGATTCAAAATCGACAGGCACAAAATGCACATGTTCCGGAATATTCCATTCCAGTTCTTCGATGCGTTCCAATTTATAACGCTGTGTATCCGGATGGTCAATCTCGAATATTTCAATATCCGGATTTTCATTCCGGAAGGAAAACGTATCTGCACCAGCACCGCAGATGACATACTGAATTTTCTGTTCCTGTGCGAATTTCTGTAATCTCTGTTCAGTGAACGGCATTCGTGAGAGGGGAATTGGGGAGAAATACTGGTTTACAAAATCTGCAATTTCTTCTCCGCCTGTAAATTCTTCACGGATAAACGCTTCCAGCATTTCATAAGTTTCACGCCCCATCAAATCATAGGCAAGATAATCATCAAAAATTTTATTTCTGGCATGGTTGGAGTGCCATGCTCTGGCAAAGGCACATAATTTAGCAGTTGTACTTTCCTGATGTGTAATCATGATATTCTCTCCTTGTAATAAATAAAATAATAAAATGCATACAAAAAAGCGGAACAGGCAGAAACCTGCCTGCTCCGCAATAAGTTACAGAAAAAGCCCCTGTTTCAGGGTAAAAAGAAACTTATTACAAAACAGCCGTTCTTCTGCCGATACCTGTCCGGAAACAGCAACAGCAGGGACAACATACCATATACAGCATCATGAAGAACAGCTCCTTTCGTAATTTCCTGATATGATTATAGCATATTTTTTCTATCGTGTCCAATATAGAAAATCTATAACAAATATACTAAATATATAAGATTAGTAGGCTATAACTGTTTGTCACGGAAACAAGCTTTTCTGCATGTAATAATAACAAGAAGCTCCGGCTTCTGTATTTGTGGTGATATTGCATAAATTATGAAATCAAAATCATGTTTTTTTATTTCATTCATGAATATTCCGGAATCGCACTTGACACAGAGCCAGAAAATATAGTATGATATATCTGTAAGCAGTTAGCAATTGCTAACTTAATTCTGGCGATATAAAGGAGTGATTTTATGATAGAAATCAGCAAGGGGATTCTTCTCCCGTTTTTTGTCATTTCTCTCGGTTCGGCATGTGTCTTTCTGATGAAGAATCAGTTTAATCTGAAAATCCGGCAGATTCTGACAGGCCTTGCCGCCGGTATCATGACAGCGGCAAGTGTCTGGAGTCTTTTAATTCCGGCTCTGGAACAGTCTTCGGCTTCTCTGGGCAGGCTTGCTTTTCTTCCGGCAACAGGCGGTTTTCTGCTGGGCATTGGTTTTTTATTATTATTAGATAAATTTCTGCCTGTGGAGAATTTAAATTCCAATGCGATGATGATGCTTGCTGTCACTCTGCATAATATTCCGGAGGGAATGGCGGTAGGGGTAGTCTATGCAGGGCTGCTTTATGGCGGTGCGGATATTACACCGGCTGGAGCTATGGTGCTGGCTCTGGGAATTGCAATTCAGAATTTCCCTGAAGGAGCTATCATTTCCATGCCACTGAAAGCAGAAGGCATGAAAAAATCCAAATCCTTCTGGCTGGGTGTGCTTTCCGGAGCAGTAGAGCCGGCTGCCGCCGTGCTGACGCTTTTTGCTGCCGGTCTGGTTGTTCCGGTCATGCCGGCACTGCTGAGTTTTGCAGCCGGAGCTATGATTTATGTAGTTGTGAAAGAACTGATTCCGGAGATGGGAACGGAATCCAATACCGGTGTGCTGAGTTTTTCCGGTGGGTTTGCCCTGATGATGATTCTTGATGTCGCACTCGGATAAATTTTCTGTAACAGCCCTGAAAAAAGTCCGGCTCAAAGCCGGACTTTTTTTATTAGCATCAGTTTATACTAAAGGCATATCTTCCTGTTTTTGCAGGCCGACAATTAATTTCAGAATATTCAGAGAGTCTACCGAATCGGCTATTTCATTCAGATTCAGGTCAGCGTTGACAAGACCCTGTTCTGTAATAGAATTATCTTTGCCCATAACAGTTTTATTCATCAGGATAACGTCTACAATATCTACTTTGCCGTTGCAGTCTGCATCGCCCCAGAGTGTAACATCGGGCTTTTCTTTATAGAATACTTCTACAGATTTCAGTGTCACAGAAGCCAGTTCTGTTTCTCCCTGACCGCCGTACCAGTAACCGAACTGGATATTGCCGAATTCTTCATTCAGGTCAATGCTTACCGGAGGCATCCAAGCAATTTCAATATCACCGGACTTGGTATTGGTGACTACATAATTCCATGCAGCATCTTCAGCAGCCCACTGCATCCAGTCTTCTCCGACAGATGCACCAATGCCATAAACAAGCTTATCCAAATCGCTGTCAGCAGAAACTGTAAATACAACAGCGTTTACATTCTGTCTTGCATTCAGACCCAAATCATCAACAAAGCTGATTTCTCCGGACATATCACCGGCTTTGATTTTCTTGTTGACTGTTACTTTCTTGCTGTCAGTGTATTTGAAAGTCTGTGTTTCGGTATAAGTCACTACACCACCGGCCAAGTCAACTGTGGGAATTTCAGTGTATTCTTCTGCATCTTCGACACCATACCAGTACTGGAAGGAGATTTCGCCACTTGTTTCATAAGGCTGTACCTCTTCGGGAACATCCCAGAAAACATTGAAATATTTGCCGAGCGGATTTTCTTCATCAGCGGTCAGATAATAGCCGTAATGCGGTGTAATGCCAAATTCTACACCAGCATCTTCAAATTCTTTAATTTTATCCTGACCCATGTCGTTATACCAGTAGCCGGCATCATCTGAAGTGGCAACACCCTTTGCAGCTTTGGCAGATTCTGTATCTGCCGGAGATTTGTTTTCTACATTCAGACCGCCGCCGTACATGAAATTCTTTACGCTCTGGTCGCTCTGAATTGTAGCCATCAGGGATTCAATTACCACGCTGCTGCCTACACCGGAAAGACCAAAATCAGAATAAGCGAATTTATGGCTGTTCAGCGGGTCAGTGCCTTCTACAGGATTGATACCTTCTTTTGCATAGTATTCTTCATCATAGCCCTGTGTGAGTGTGAGGGGCTTTTCAAATTCAATCTGCCGTGCCTGTGTAGCAATCATAGTACCTGTGCCGTCACCATTATCAGTGAATTCCCATGTACCACTCTTACGGTTCTGTGTCTGTCCACTCTTGTTGGAGAGAGAATGTTCGTCTTCTGTTTCTTCTGTGGGGTCAGCAACAGTGGCTTCTTTGTCGCTGTTGATTTCGATAGCCTTGATAGTAATATTATTACCGTCACTGTAATAATTTCTGAATTCAAATGAACCGTCAGAATACGGGTCAGTATACTTGACATCAATCTTGGAAACGTCAATCACGATAACGCATTCACCGTTTACAGCAGCTGCACTTCCGCCGGCGGCTTCTACTTTGCCGTCTTTGGTATCAATAAATTTTGTACCGTCCAGTTCCATCCAGTAAGGGGAATCCTTAATGCTGATGCCGAAACCATAGGCGATATTTCCGGAATAATCACCAGTGTCCAGTACAAGAGTAATAGTTTTGATTCCAGATTCTGCATAGTCGATTACTTTGCCGACAAACACATTTGTTCTGTCTTCTGATTTTGTATCATCAGTCAGAACAGCGATACCGTCAGAAGCAACAGAAGTTTCTTTTTCTGTTTCTGTTTCTGTTTCTACAGTATCTGTTTCCGTTTCTTTGGTATCTGCTGTATCAGCAGTTTCCTTTTCTGTATCTTTGGTATCTTCTGTTTCAGATTCTGTTTCTGTTTCTGTTTCTGTAGCGGCCGGAGTTTCATTTGCAACGATTTTATCAATTGTAATTTTTCCGCCTGTGCCGCTGTAGTAATTTCTGAACTGGAATGTGCCGTCATATTTACTGTTATAGGCATCAGCATATTTCAAATCAAGTTTGGAAGTATCGATTGTGATAGTAGTTTCTTTGCCGGCAGTAACCGGTACAGAAATGCCTTCTACCTCCACAGTGCCGCCTTTGGTATCTACCCAGCTTTTGCCGTCCCATTCCATCCAGTAGGGAGAATCAGCAATGCCGATACCGAAGCCGTAAGAGAAATTGCCTGTGTAATCTGCTGTAATATGAAGCGTAATGCTCTTGATACCGCTCTTTGCGATATCTGCTGTCATGCCTTCATACACACCTTTTACAGCAAGGGTATCCAGAGCAGCAGCAGAAACAGTTATCATTGAACCTAAAGCAGCTGCGGCAGACGGCAGCAGAGCCGATGCACTGGAAACACACATTACAGCAGCAACAGCAGCGGCTTTCATACGGTTTGTCATAGTTCTTGAAATCATACAAAAATCTTCCTTTCTGAAATAAATAAGATTTCCCCTGAAAATAACATACAAAATCTTATACACAGTGATGATAAAAAATGTTCACTGTGTGTTCATAAATCTATTATAGCACAAACTGAACCGGAATTTGTGAACAATTTATGAAATTTATGAATTTTCCGGAATTTTTATGTAGAAAATTTTATTCATAATTCGTGTGTTTTTACTAAATTATGAATATTTTAAAGATTTGTTTAAAAATCTGAACAAAAATAGTACAAAAAAAGTTCCCTTCTGACAGGGAACTTTTAGATAATAAACTGTTTTGTTTTTACATTGCATTCCGGTTTTCCAGAGCCTTGTACAGTGTGACTTCATCTGCATATTCCAGCATTCCGCCGACAGGAAGCCCGAAAGCAAGCCTTGTGACTTTCACCCCAAGCGGTTTTAATAACTGTGAAATATAAGCCGCTGTGGCATCGCCCTCTACAGTCGGATTGGTTGCCATAATCACTTCATTCACACCACCCTGACGGACACGCTCTACCAGAGAACGGATTTTCAGGTCATCCGGCAGAACATTTTTCAGCGGTGAAATCAGTCCGTGCAGAACATGATAGACACCCTGATATTCTCCTGTCCGCTCAAATGCAGAAATATCTTTCGGGGTTTCTACTACACAGATAATGCTTTTGTCTCTGGTATCATCTTCACAGACAGGGCATAATTCTTTGTCTGTCAGATTTTCGCAGCAACGGCAGAAATGCACTGTTTTTCTGGCATTCAGGAGTGCCTGTGCAAAAGCTTCGACATCGGCCGCTTCCATCGACATGACATGATAGGCAAGCCGAGCAGCGGATTTCATTCCGATGCCCGGCAGTTTTGCAAATTGCTCTGTCAGTATCACAAGCGGCAATGCATCATGATTTGCCATATCTTCAGAATCAGAACAGACCCGGCAGAGAAACGCCGCCTGTAATCTTGCTCATTTCGTCTTCTGTTGTCTGTTCAATCTGAGAAACTGCTTCGTTGACTGCACTGATGATTAAATCCTGAAGCATTTCAACATCTTCGGGGTCAACGGCTTCTTTCTTGATTGTCAGGCTTTTGATAGTTTTCTTACCAGTCATCACGAGCTCAACTGCACCGCCGCCGGCAGTGGAAGTAAAATCACGTGCTTCGATATCGTCCTGCAATTCTGTAATCTGGTCCTGCATTTTCTGTGCCTGACGAATCATCTGGTTCATGTTCTGTGCGTTATTACCCGCACCCTTGGGGACTCTTGCTCTCATGTTAAAATTTCTCCTTTTGATTAAAATAATTTAAAAAAATAAAATACGTTTTATTTCGCAGCGGTTTGGATACCGCTGTTTTTAGCTCGTTCAATCATTTCTTCCACCGGTCTGGGTCTGACAGCCTCGGCGGAACATTTTGCACGGATGACAAACCGCTTTCCCAGAATATGAAATACCGCATCGCTGAGGGATTTTGCATTTTCTTTCTGTTTGAACATTGTCAGAAACAGGGGATTTTCCGCAGTAATCAGCATGATATTGGCATATGCTACAGCGTTTGAACCGGCCAGTGTACCCAGCACAGCAGGATTCAGCTTGCCGCATTCTTCAAGAATTTCATTCCATTGCTGCACCGGCTGAAAATCTGTGATTTTCAGTTTTTTCATATCTGCTTCCGGCTGGGGTTCAGGTTCAGGAGAAGCCTGTGGCTTTGTAAGGGGATGTTCTGCAACAGGCTGATGCTGTTCCAGCCGAGCGATTCTCTGCATCAGATTTTGCAGTTCTGCGGAAGTGACGGCATGTCCTGTATCAGAAACGGGAAGAGCCTGCATGGTCATAACCGGACTGCAAATTTTAATCACAGTCATTTCCAGTTCTGTCCGCTTGCTGACGGCTCTGGCCATCCGTTCACGGCAGGTCTGGAGAAGATTCAGATTCTGCATAATTGCCGGCAGCTCCTGTGCAGCGGCAAGGGTTTGCAAAGCAGGGATTTCGTCTGTCATGCAGTGCAGGAGTGAAATATCTCCGGCGGCTTTTAACAGCATAATATCTCTCTGCATTAAAATCAGTTCTTCGCAGAGTCTCTGCAAATCTTTGGACTGTTCATGCAGGGCGGCAATCAGTTCCAGCGTACCGGAAATATCTTTCTGATTTATTTTTTCAAGAATCTGAATTAAATATTCCCGTCCGGCCGCACCGGCTGCTTCAGCAGTCATCTGAGCAGTAATTGTTTCACCGTAAGCGGCACACCGGTCTAACAGTGAGATAGCGTCTCTCATACCGCCGTCAGAAAGTCTTGCCATCAGTTCAGCGGCAGGCTTTTCAATCTGGATATGTTCCTGTTCGGCAATATATAATAATCTGGAAACCAAATCTTTCTGCTGAATCCGGCGGAAGTCATAACGCTGGCATCTGGAAATAATCGTTGCCGGCACTTTATGAATTTCGGTTGTTGCCAAAATAAACTTGACATACGGCGGCGGTTCTTCCATGATTTTCAATAATGCATTGAATGCACTGACGGAAAGCATATGCACTTCATCAATAATATAAATTCTGAACCTGCATTTTTCCGGTGTATACACAGTTGCATCACGCAAATCACGGATATCTTCCACACTGTTATTAGAAGCTGCATCGATTTCCGTCAAATCTGATAAAATGCCCTGTTCTGCTGCTTTGCAGATACTGCATTCCAGACAGGGGTTGCCGTCTGGTCTGGGGTGTTCGCAGTTGACAGCCTTTGCCAGAATTCTGGCACAGGTTGTTTTTCCCGTACCTCGTGAGCCTGTAAACAGATATGCATGGGCAGTAGTACCGGCTTTGACCTGATTTTGCAGTGTTTCCGTCACCTGTGGCTGAGAAAGCACATCGGCAAATGACATTGGCCGCCATTTTCTGTATAATGCCTGATACATGAACCACAACTCCTTTTCTGTCTGCTCAAAAAAATTCGGAACATAGGTGTGCAGGCTTGCTGCGGCACATGAGACAATCCGCTTAATGCTGCTCAGTTCCCTGCCTGACATGGTTCACGGCGAATCATTGCACAGGGCCCGCACACCTATATTCCGAAGAAGAATCCAGTCATTTCTGAACTCTGTATTTTATTATAACATATTTCAAAAAAAAAAGCAAGAGTCAAAATTAATTTTTCTGGAATCCGGCTTCTTTTTGTCTGTAATGTCAAAAATCCGACATATTTTTTGTGCATGTATACGAATTTTTTTATTTTTCAAAAAATACTTGTAAACAGCTGAAAATTTTGGTATAATGGAAATGGAAAATGATTTCTAACCTCTTTCTCTTATTTTTTGCTGAAAAAGGCATGGCTCTGCTGTGTCTTTTTCACT
>CADBOP010000028.1 GCA_902796255.1 uncultured Ruminococcus sp. | reverse complement strand
TGACGGAACTGAAAATGAATCTGTGATTACACTTCCTATCGGAAGTCACCTGACATGGTGCAATATTCAGCATATGAGCCGGAAAACTACTATCCAATCCGAACGGAAAGGCATTCTGTATCGAATCAAAGAAAATGCTTTCCATGACAGAAGGCTTGCTGTATGTGTTCTGGATTTGGTTTTCTGTGCAGGAGATAAGAAAATTTTCTCAGATACTTGCTATCAGCTGCATAAAGTCGTCTGGTATGAGGAAAATCAGGAGATTGTGAAATATATTCCCTGTTCAGATTTGATAGGTGCATATGCACACACTTCATTATTACAGGCATTCCGTCAGAATCCGGATAAAGAACATTTTTTTGACAGTCAGGTGCTTCTTGAGGCCATGAAAAAAAACACCTCCGGAGTGCATACCCGTCAGCGGCTTTTTATCGCTGTGGATGCACTCCGGAGTAAGAAAAGAAAGATTGATGTAAATACAGATTTCTTTCTGTATTATCTTGAAAAACATAAAAATCAGGCTCAGCAGGTTTTTACTGAAATCGGTGAAGAATATCCCGAATATCTGGAATTTTTCAGAAGCTTACCATTTGTAGATTAAATAAGACAATTTTTTATCTAAATCTTCACGCATATGACGGGATTCTATAGGAAAGTCCCGAAGCGATTCAAAACAGCAGGCTAATGCTAATCCCGAACCTATCGGCAGAATACTTGTTATTATCGACTGCGGAAAACAAAAATGTGAACCGTGTTCATAAAGCATGGTTTTGTATCTGCATTTATGGGGCATGGATTTTAATCTTTCGTCTATCCGGCGGATATATTTACAAGTATCCCATAAAGAATCATCTTCCGCACCGATTAAGACCAGTCTGCCGTGAATATTTTCGACTTTGATTTTTTCATCTTCCTGCAATGGGTGAAGCCGTTCGGATTCATCGAACAAGTCACGGCTTGCAATCATATCATGACGGCGTTTGGATTCCTTCTGAATTTCCTGCCAGTATTCCGGATGCCGGTAAGCATACGGCAAAAACGGCAGCTGTTTTCCTTTGTAGCTCAGGCTGGATTCATTATCTCCCGGCCGTTCCCTTACACCGTCCAGCCCGTCACGGTAGAAGCCTTCCATAATAAAATCACAGGGACTGAATGCCAATGTCAGGCGAATATCCGGAATATACGATGCTGCCACAAGGGCAAGCATTCCTGTAGTAGAAGCTCCGCAGATGCCTATTTTTTCATTTCCCTGTGCTTTCAGCCATCTGACAGCATTTTCGATTCTTTCCACCGGATAGCTGTGATGTCCGTAATCTTTTTCGGCAGGTGCTAAAGCCATGACATGACAGCCCAGTGGTTGCAGCCATTTTGTCGCAGCAATGACTAAATTATCATCAATATCATCACCAAGCATAACGATGAATGCTTTATTGGTCTGCTTTTTATTCGGGTAATATGCACCATAAAATCCGTCACGTTCCGGGCTGAAATATATTTTTTTCATAAACTTCTCCTTTATGCGATAAAATTTTTCTACTATTATCATAACACAATTCCGGAGAAATTGCAAGCTTTGTGAACTCACTTTACAAAAAGAGGTTTCTGGATTTCTGTAAATTACGGGCTGCTTTGTAATGCATCAGCAAAAGCTGACACTGGAGTTTCTGATTATCAATAGAATATCTGATAAATTTATCAATATTATTTTTTGTGATAAAATCATAATTATCAAGAACTTTCTGAACAGAAACAGAATCATCTTTTTCAAGCAGAAGCAGAAAGATTTTAGAGAAATACTGCCGGATATAATTTTTTAGTTTTTCATCTTCCGGATTCTGAAACAGCATCTGCCAGAGCAGGTCATATTTCACAGAAGTAATAATTTTCATGCTATAATCTTCCTGAATAATAAACTGAATCACCCGCTGTAGGTATGTATATTCATTCCAATCTGAAAACTGCATATGAATTTTCAGGTTTCTGTACTGCATGTCATGCAGATTATCACAGCTACAGAATGCATAAGAATTTATATTTTCTACAGTATCCGGAATTCTGATAGCTTCCAGAGAAACACAGGCCTGAAAAGCAGATTCCCCTATCTGGTGCAGATTTTCAGGCAGAATCACTTCTTTCAGATTTTTGCAGCCTGAAAATGTATAGGAACAAATTTTCCGTACTTGCGAGGGAATTACAATCCTGCTCAGAGATGAACATTTTTCAAAAGCGGATATTCCGATATTTTTCAGGCTTTCCGGCAAAATGACTTCTTTCAGGCTGGTACAGTCCTTGAATGCTTCCTTTTTTATCTGTGTCACACCTTCCGGAACAATCACAGATTCTTCATCATCACTGCATTTTATCAGGACTTTTCCGGATTGGCTGTATGCAACACTCATGATAATAATCACTCTTTTCTGGAATTAAAATGCGGAGAGTTCTGCCGCCCGTCCCCACGGACGACAGAACAGGGTTTATATGGATATGCTCTATATCATGTTTTTATTATAGCATATCAGATGTTCAAAAAATATATAACTAACATATTTTTCAAATTTTTTTACAGGAGGTTTCTTTATGGAACATGAAAGAATTATTTATATTCTGGAATATCTTACGAATCAGACTGACGAAAAAAAACATGTCACTGTCCGGAATATTCAGGAATATCTTAACAGCCAGACAAATTTAGGTGATGTTTCGCCTCTGACTATCCGGCGGGATATCAGCCGTTTGCAGACTGCCGGCTATAATATTCAGATTCTGCATGGGGCTCACAACAGGGCAGAATATTATCTTATCCGTAATGGCTTTACTTTTAATGAAATCCGTTTTATTGTCGATTCTGTCAGCATTAATAAATTTTTGTCTGACTGGCAAAAACAGAGATTAATCAAAAAATTCGAGGGGTTATGCTCTGCTGAAGAAGTACATCAGCTTATCAGCAGAATCGCTCTGAACAGTCAGGCCGCTCCGGATGCCAATCTGCTGGATAATCTTGAAAAAGTACACAGAATCATTTCGCTGAAAAGAAAAATCAATTTCGAGTACGGCAAATATGATATTCATAAACAGATTCATTATTACAGCAAACGTCGGGATATGCTGCCTTGTAAAGTAATTTATTTCAACGAAAGATTCTATCTCAAATGCATGGATGAAGAAACTGACGCTGTCAGAACATACCGTATCGACCGGATGCGGTATATCAGAGCTGGCGAACAGGCCAATAAAAAAGCAATGCTTTCCCGTCCTGACGGGGTTGTGCTGGATATCTTTGAACCG
>CADBOP010000027.1 GCA_902796255.1 uncultured Ruminococcus sp. | reverse complement strand
TGGTATTTTCCTCCTTAAGATATATCTATTATATTTCCCTTTTGAAATATAATATAGCGAGATGATTTTACAGCTTTAAAGCTGTGCAACTGTTTCGCCCTCCAAAAGCTGTCCTTTGCAGTAAAGGACTTTTTCAGAAGCAGCGATTTGCTCTTTCCGGAGCAGTTTCAGCATCAGCTCAGCAGATTTCACACCCATTGTATCTGTATCCTGCTGAATCGTTGTCAGGTTTGGCCGGAGCAGTCTCAGTGTAGGATTGCCGTCATAACCAATGACAGAAACATCTTTTCCAGCTTCCAGATGATTATCTGAAATTGCTGCAATACCAGCAATTGCACAAATATCATCCGGATACACAATACAGCTTGGTCTGTGTGCATCTTCTGCCAGCAGTACCTGTGTCAGCCGGTATGCAATTTCCGGTGCTAAATACTTTCCCTGCCGGATGAACTGATTTCTGACTTCACAATGATGTTCCCACAACGTATTCCGGAATGCTTCGCAGCGAATTTCCGTTACTTGTGAATCATCACCATAAATATAAGCAATTTCTCTATGACCTTTCATAAGTGCGTATTTCACAGCACTGCGGATACCATCAGCATTATCTGAAGCCACAGCACAGCCATTTTCAGAAACATAGTCAATCGAAACAACAGGCAGTTCACTTTGCAGCAGAGCCTGTACTTCCGGTGTACGGAAGTCCACACAAGCCGCAAGCACACCGTCTACATTACGATACTGACAATGTTCATAATAAGAACAAGTCTGGCTGCCAATCTGGCTGCTGATAAAAGTCAGGTCATATCCGTTGCGTTCCATAACGACTTTGAAACTGTCAAGAATTGAAGAAAAATAATGATGTTTCAGTCCGCTTTGTGCTTTATCGACCATCAGAACACCGATGTTATAAGACTTTTTTGTTTTCAAAGCCCTTGCCATTGCATTGGGCAGATAGCCCAGCAGCTTGGCAGTTTCCTGTACACGTTCTTTTGTAGCCGGATTCACATCATCACGGTCATTCAGAGCTTTGCTGACGGTAGCAGTAGAAACCCCGCAGGCCTCAGCAATATCTTTAATTGAAACCACTGTCACACCTTCATTTAAATTCATGTAATTGCTTCACTAACATAAATATACACCAAATACGGCAGAATGTCAATACAAAAAACCATTCTTTCACTTTTCTTGAATATTCTGCACAAATTCAACATCCATTTTTTGTGCAGAACGCCAGTAAAAATGTCTGATTTTTCATTTTGTTACAAAACGGTAACTTTATAGTTTTCAGACAAAATGCACAGAAAGTGATTGTATTTTCCTGCTGAAACGGCATAATCCTGTAGCTGTTTCCGGCATATTGCACAAATTTTGCAAATAACCGGAATTTTGTCTTGCTTTTTCCGGAAAGATATGCTATAATAAAAAGTACAGCATTATCCTACATGTTCCTGTAGCTCAGCTGGATAGAGCGGCCGCCTCCTAAGCGGCAGGTCGGGTGTTCAAATCACCTCGGGAACGTTCAGGCGGTTTCCGGAAACGGAAGCCGCCTTTATATAGTATAGCATATTTTGCAAAAAAAGTCAATGCTTTATTTAGATATTCTGCATAATTTTTTAAAAAATCTCTGTCTGTACTGCAATACAGACAGAGATTTATTTTCTTCAGAAAAGGCAGATTGCTAATCACTGTGCAGTATATCCCATCAGGTAGAAATCCACATCTTTTGCAGCAGCCCTGCCGTCTGCAATTGCCCTTACCACAAGGGACTGCCCTTTGTGCATATCTCCGGCAGTAAAGATTTTCGGTACAGCCGTCTGATGTGAACCATTCAATGTTTCGACCTGATTTCTGGCATTGAGAGGAATACCGAAAGCTTGTGCAATATAAGTTTCAGCCCCTGTAAAACCGGCAGCAATCAGCACTAAATCTGCATCTGCTGTGGAAATTTCTCCTTCGTGGAGTTCTCTTTTTCCGGTTTCGGGATTGGTTTCAAATCTGACTTTGACTAACTCGACAGATTTTAAATTCTGATTTTCATCCATCTGGAAGCTTTTGACTGTAGTTTCATAGATTCTGGGGTCATGACCGAATACAGAAATGGCCTCCTGCTGGCCATAATCTGTTTTACAGATACGGGGATATTCCGGCCAGGGATTAGACTCGGCACGGGAATCGGGGAGTTTCGGCATCATTTCAAGCTGTGTCACTGAAGCTGCCCCCTGCCGGATGGCAGTGGCGACACAGTCGTTTCCGGTATCGCCGCCGCCGATGATAATCACTTTCTTATTTTTTGCTGAAACAGGTGAAAATTCAGGATTCTGATGCTGTAACAGTGTTTTGGTTGCTGCTGTAAGATATTCCACAGCAAAGTGAATCCCCTTTGCTTCACGGCCGGAAATATTCAAATCTCTGGGCTGAGAAGCACCACAGGCAAGAACAACAGCATCAAATGCGTTCAGAATTTCGTCAGCAGCTTTTTCTTTCCCGATATTGACACTGGTCTGAAAAATGATTCCCTCTTCCTGCATCAGTCTGACTCTTCTGTCAATTACAGATTTATCCAGTTTCATATTAGGAATGCCATACATCAGCAGACCGCCGATTCTGTCAGAGCGTTCAAACACTGTCACGAGATGGCCTCTTTTATTCAGCTGGTCAGCAGCAGCAAGTCCGGCAGGGCCAGAACCGATGACAGCGACTTTCTTTCCGCTCCGGACAGCTGGTGGTTTTGCCTGCATCCAGCCGGAAGCGAATGCATGTTCAATCAGGAAATTTTCATTATCCCGATTAGTAACAGGCATATCATGCAGATTACAGATACAAGCCGCTTCACACAAAGCCGGACATACTCTGGAAGTAAATTCCGGAAAATTATTTGTCATCAGTAATCTTTTCAAAGCCGTATCCCATTCGCCGTGATATAACAAATCATTCCATTCAGGGATTAAATTATGCAGAGGACATCCATAATCCGACTGACAGAACGGCACACCGCAGTCCATGCATCTTGCGGCCTGTTCCCGCCGGACATCTTCCGGCAGGGGGATATGCAGTTCTTCATAATTCCTGATTCTGTCGGAAACAGGCACATCTGTATTCTGACAGCGTGTATATTCTAAAAATCCAGTAGGTTTTCCCATAGCTGAAACACTCCTTAAATAAATATAAATTTTATATTTTGATTTTTATCTGACTGTCAGATAGAACGCTTCTATTTCGGCTTCTTCTGTTTTCATGCCTTTTTCTTCCATTTTCAGGATAGCCTGCCGCATTCTTGCATAGTCATGGGGCATAATCCTCTTGAACTTTGGCAGATATTCAGCAAAGTTTTCCAAAATTCTCTTAGCCTTTTCCGAGCCTGTCGCCTTTGCATGTTCTTCAATCATTGTTTTCAGCTCCAGAACATCATATTTTTCTGTCACTTCTTCAAGCGAAACAAGTTCTTTATTTAATCTCAAATACAAATCCCTGTCTTCATCGAGTACATAAGCAATACCGCCGCTCATACCTGCTGCAAAATTTTTTCCTGTCCGGCCGAGTACAACCACACGGCCGCCTGTCATATATTCACAGCCGTGGTCACCGACACCCTCCACAACAGCAAACGCACCGGAATTCCGGACGGCAAAGCGTTCGCCTGCGATGCCATTAATAAACACTTTTCCGCTTGTTGCACCATATAAAGCAACATTGCCGACAATAATATTTTCTTCTGCTTTAAATGCAGCATTCTCCGGAGGATAGACAATCAGCTGACCGCCGGAAAGGCCTTTTCCGAAATAGTCGTTACTGTCGCCACAGAGTTCGAGTGTCAGTCCTTTCGGGATAAATGCCCCGAAGCTCTGGCCGCCGCTGCCGTTACATTTGATTCTATAAGTATCTTCTTCAAGAGATGTGCCGAATTTTCTGGTAATTGCCGAACCAAACATTGTCCCGAACGTTCTGTCCGTATTTGTCACATGGACAGTAATCTGCTTTTTATGCCCGTTTAACGGCAGTTTTTTGAGCAGCACTTTTTCATCCAGTGTATTTTCAAGATGGAAATCATAAGCATCTTCCGGCTTGAAATGTGAATTTTCTTTCTTATGCATAAGAGCAGTCAAATCCATCAGATATGCCTTGCTGTGTTCCGGCTGATTTTTGATACACAGCAAATCTGTCCTGCCGATTAATTCATCAACAGTTCTGATACCTAATTTTGCCATATATTCCCGTAATTCCTGAGCAACAAATGTCAGGAAATTGACAACATATTCCGGTTTGCCAGTAAAACGCTTTCTCAGTTCCGGATTCTGTGTAGCAATCCCGACAGGGCAGGTATCCAGATTGCAGACTCTCATCATCATGCAGCCCATAGTTACCAGCGGTGCAGTAGCAAAGCCATATTCTTCCGCACCAAGCAGAGCAGCCACTAACACATCACGGCCAGTCATCAGTTTTCCGTCTGTCTCGACAACCACACGGGAACGCAGATTGTTTAACAGCAAAGTCTGATGTGTTTCCGCAACACCAAGTTCCCATGGCAGACCGGCATGGTGAATCGAAGTTGCTGGTGCTGCACCTGTACCGCCGTCATAACCGGAAATCAGAACGACACCTGCTCCGGCTTTGGCAACCCCTGCGGCTACTGTACCGACTCCGGCTTCTGATACGAGCTTGACGGAAATTCTGGCATGGATATTTGACATTTTTAAATCATAAATCAACTGTGCCAAATCTTCAATAGAATAAATATCATGATGCGGCGGCGGTGAAATCAGCCCGACTCCTGGTGTGGAATGTCTTGTTTTTGCAATCCACGGATAAACTTTTCCTGCCGGAAGATGTCCGCCCTCACCGGGTTTTGCACCCTGAGCACATTTAATCTGAAGTTCTTTTGCACTGACGAGATATTCCGAAGTCACGCCGAACCGTCCTGAAGCGACCTGTTTAATTGCCGAGCTGCAATCGTGGGCAGTTCCGGCTGTGGCAATGCGTTCGGGGCTTTCACCGCCTTCACCGCTGTTGGACTTGCCGCCGATTCGGTTCATGGCAACAGCGAGTGTTTCATGTGCTTCCTGTGAGATAGAACCATAGGACATTGCACCTGTTTTGAATCTTTTCAGAATCTTTTCCACAGGTTCGACTTCTTCGAGAGCAATGCCGCCGTTTTCCGGCCAGACAAAATCGAGCATATCCCGAAGCTGCATGTTGCGGCCTTCCTGATGCACGGATTCCGCATATTTTTTATATACTTCATAATCACCGGTTCTGCTGGCTTTCTGGAGCAGATGAATTGTCTCCGGACGATAGAGATGTTCTTCATGCGAACTTCTCATTTTATGTGTTCCGATGCTGAAAACTTCTGTTTCTGTGCCGAGTCCGAGGGGGTCAAAGGCAGAAGAATGCAAATCATCCACACGTTTTTCAATCTCTTTAAGTGTGATGCCGCCCACACGGCTGACTGTACCTGTAAAATATTCATCAATCACTTCCCTGCTGACACCGACTGCTTCAAACAATTTAGACCCCTGATAGGACTGAATTGTAGAAATGCCCATTTTAGATGCAATTTTTACAATACCATGCAGAATACAGGAATCATAATCTGCTTCGGCAGCATAATAATCTTTGTCAAGTGCCCCTGTTTCTGTAAGTTCTCTGATTGTCTCATGTGCAAGATAGGGATTGACCGCACTTGCACCATATCCGAGCAGTGCAGCAAAATGATGCACTTCACGGGGTTCAGCCGTTTCGAGGATTAAAGCCATTGCTGTTCTTTTTCTGGTTGTGACAAGATGCTGCTGGAGTGCAGCGACTGCCAAGAGCGAAGGAATTGCCACATGATATTCATCTACATCACGGTCAGAGAGAATCAGGAAATTTGCCCCGTCCCTGTATGCTTTATCTGCACGGATGAACAAATGCCGGATTGCATTTTTCAGGGAAGTATTTTTATAATACGTAATCGGGATAATTTCGACTTTCATGCCTTCTGTCTGCATGTATTTGATTTTCAGCATATCTGTATCTGTCAGAATGGGATTATCCACCCGAAGCACATGACAGTTTGAGGCTTTTTCTTCAAGAAGATTGCCGTCAGAGCCGATATACATACTGGTATCTGTAACAATTTCTTCTCTGATAGCATCAAACGGAGGATTCGTCACCTGAGCGAATAACTGCCGGAAATAATCAAACAAAGGCGGATTCTGTCCAGAAAGCGAAGGCAGCGGATTATCTGCCCCCATAGAAGCAATCGGTTCTGAGCCGTTTTCTGCCATAGGCAAAATAGAATTTCTGATTTCCTCATAAGTATAGCCAAAGGCTTTCTGCATCTGACAGAGCTTTTCATGATTATAATAATCAATATGATGATTCGGGATATGCAGATGACGAAGCTTGACTAAATTTGTATCGAGCCATTCGCCGTAGGGCTGCTGACAGGCATAGAAATTCTTGATTTCATCATCATCGATTAAACGCCCCTGCACCGTATCGACAAGAAGCATTTTCCCCGGTTTCAGGCGGTCTTTATGCAGAATATGTTCTGCCGGCAAATCCAGCGTTCCGACTTCAGAAGAAAGAATTAAAAATCCGTCATCTGTAATATAATATCTGGAAGGTCTGAGGCCGTTGCGGTCAAGAACAGCCCCCATGATATCGCCGTCAGAGAACAGGATAGAAGCCGGCCCGTCCCACGGTTCCATCATTGTGGCATAATACTGATAAAAATCTTTTTTGTTACGGTTCATAGCCCTGTTATGTTTCCACGGTTCAGGAATCAGAAGCATAACGGCTTTCGGCAGCGGAATACCGGCCATAACTAAAAATTCAAGTGTATTATCCAGTCTTGCGGAGTCCGAACCATTGACATCAATAATCGGCAGTAATTTATGCATATTTTCTTTCAGAACAGCACAGTCAATAGACTCCTCACGGGCAAGCATTTTATCAGCATAGGCGGTAATTGTGTTGATTTCACCGTTATGGACAATCAGCCTGTTGGGGTGTGCTTTCTGCCAGCTCGGGGTTGTATTTGTACTGAATCGGGAATGTACCGTTGCAATTGCCGATTCATACAGCGGATTTTGCAAATCCAAAAAGAAACGTCTTAATTCTGTGACCAGAAACATGCCTTTATACACAATTGTCCGGCTGGAAAGCGATACTACATAAGTATTTTCATTACTCTGTTCAAATACTCTTCTTGCGATATAAAGCATTCTGTCAAATGCAAGTCCTTTCGGACAGGCATCGGGACGCTGCACGAAGGCCTGCCATACAGAAGGCATACTCTCAAAAGCCATTTCTCCGAGAATTTCCGGTACAACCGGCACTTCACGCCAGCCAAGGACTTTCATACCTTCTTTTTCAGTAATAATTTCAAATAATTTTTTTGCCTGACGGCGTTTCAGTTCATCCTGCGGAAAGAAAAACATGCCTATGCCATAATCTCTGGCATCACCGAGCTGAATATTTAATTTTTCGGCCTCCTGTGAGAAAAACGCATGAGAAATCTGCAATAAAATTCCCACACCGTCACCGGTTTTTCCCTCGGCATCTTTTCCGGCACGATGTTCCAGATTTTCTACAATATGCAGTGCATCTTCCACCACACGCCTTGACGGAATGCCTTTGATATTCACCACAGCACCGATACCACAGGCATCATGCTCAAACTTAGGGGAATACAGTCCCTGTTCCGGATAGGGTTCTTCCTGATTTCTGAAATAATAATTCATACTACATCCACTCTCCTGCTGCAAATTCAGAATCAAAACAAAAAACGACACTGAGACAGACCCATAAAAATGGGCATGTTTCAAGCGTCGTTGCTTTCTTGTATTCATCTATGCGTTTATTTTACATCAGATTCAGAAATTTGTCAATAAAAAAGAAGAAATAATTTATAAAATTAAGTTTCCACATAAACGGCTTTAAAAAATAAAAAAACACCTGAAAAAAACAAAGTAAGCCGCTGCAAAATATAATTTTTTCACGACTACTTGACAATCAAATTCAGATATGCTAAAATGAAATTAACACGACATAGAAGAAAGGGTGGATTTTATCATGAAATACAAATTCACACTAAAGACAGCAATATTTTTTTCAGCAATTGCAATTACTGCCTTATCCTCCGGAAAGAATCTGCCCGTCTTTGCAGAAGAAGAAGTGAAAACCTCACTGACACGGAATCACAGTATACAGACTTATTATACTGCGGCAGATGCTTCGTTGCCTGCCGCTTATGATTTGCGGAATGAAGGATTTGTCACCTCTGTGAAAGACCAGGAAACGACCGGTACATGCTGGGCATATGCAGCACTTGGCTCGGCAGAATCCAATATGTTGAAAACAGGCCTCGCTGACAAAGTAATGCAGGCCAGCGGCCTGTCCGGAGAAATTGATTTATCTGAAACGCATCTTGTCTGGTTCGGGAACTGCCGTTACAGTACAATTTCTTCTGACCCGTTATTTCAGAAAGGCAGTAACAAAGGCCTTGACGGTTATCTGAATGACGGCTCAAATGCCTCTACTGCGACAGGCGTACTTGGCAGCTGGGTCGGGGCTCAGCTGGAAGCCAATATGCCGTCGATTACTGATACCAAAGGTGTTGCAGAAGCCTCACGGTATACGGCCTATGCTCATCTTCAGAATACGAATATACTGGATGCCGGTGATATTTACGGGATTAAAACCGCACTGATGGAAACGGGGGCACTCTCTGTTTCCTATCATGATGACAGTGATTATTATTCTGAAAAAAATTATGCATATTATTATAATATTGACCCGTCAGATGCAAATTATTCTGACCACGGCCATGCGGTGACAGTCATCGGCTGGGATGATAATTTTTCAAAGTCCAATTTCAATACTGCCCCTCCGGAGGACGGAGCATGGATTTGTAAAAACAGCTGGGGGGCAGAGTGGGGAAAAAACGGTTTTTTCTATATTTCCTATTTTGATACTTCTGTCAACAGTTTTACTTCTTTTCAGATGGAAGCCGCTGATAATTATGATAATATCTATCAATATGACAACGGTCTTGAAAATTCCGTTTACCGGAATAATTCTACTGGTACTGCTGGTGCGAATGTATTCACACCGGAAAAAGATGAAAATATTTCTGCTGTTTCATTCCGGACATGCTATGCTGACACAGATTATACTATCTCTGTTTACACAGATGTAGATACTTCTGATGAAACCCCTACTACAGGAACGCTTGTTTCCCGTCAGACAGGGACTGTGATGTATGCCGGTTATCATACAATACCGCTGGAAACACCAGTATTTGCACAGAAAGGCAAAAAATTTTCCGTTGTCATTGCCTATCATCACACTGGAAAAGACATCGGCAGTATTCCTTATGATGTGCCTTCCAACCTGAGCGGTGTTTCTTATCTTGCTTCTTTCAATCCTGATACCGGAGAATATACCAACTGGAGAGAATACTATGACGACTATGAAAAAGGAATCAGTGCCAATCTTTGTATTAAAGCCTTTTCCAAAGACGGCATTATCATCAATGAAAAAAATTTCCCTTATACCCCCATGCGAAATTTTGTAGGCAATGCAGAACATGACACAGACGGAAATAAAATTCTCTCTACTTCTGAAATCAATTCTATTACCGGTATTTCTGTCAGCGGTAAAACCACGAATAAGCCCACTACCCTGAAAGGCATTGAACATCTGACAAGTCTTGATTCCCTGACAATTACGGACTGTTCTGTTGTCGCCTTGGATTTAAGCCGCAATTCTCTGCTGATGTCCAATAATTTCCAGTGTACAGGCTGCGGGCTGACACTGGACACTGTCAGCACAGAATATCTTTCCACACTGGAAATTGACCCTTCTAAAATTCTTTCTATTTCCGGTGCAGAAATTCAGGACGGAAAAATTATCCCAACAAGTACAGTCATTACTTATACCTATGACTGCGGAAACAGACTGACGGCTGATTTCAAAATTACAGCCAATCAAATAGAAACTTCTGCCATATCTTCTTATTCTATCGGAGATACAGACGGAAACGGCACAGTAGATGCCACAGACGCTTCTATGATTCTGTTAGCTGCTTCTCAGCTTGGAGCAGGTGCAGCCTGCACACTGAACACAGACCAGTTAACCGCTGCCAATGTCAACAATGATTCTGCTGTAGATGCTTCTGATGCGGCACTTGTCCTGACCTATGCTGCTGCATCTGGTTCGGGAACATTTACCGGAACACCGGAAGAATATTTCCAACAGCATACAGGACAATAAAACTAAAAAAGACTGCCGTTTCCGACAGTCTTATTTTTTTAAGCTTCGCTGAAACTCTTGATAATTCCGACAATATATTTCAGAATTGTCAGAGAATCTGTAGAATCCGGTTCACCGCTTTTATCTACATCAGCGGCTGTTTTCTGGGAAGCTGTCAGGCTTTCTTTTCCCAGTAAATTTTTATTCAGAGTAATAACATCCAGAATATTTATCGTTTTATTTTCGTCCACATCACCGAGCATAATATCATCAGAAACACTACCACCAGAAGTTTCATTTGTATCGGATGTTTTTTCGGAACTGGCTTCTGATTCAGATTCTGCTATTTTTTCAGTAGTTTCGGTTTCAGATTCTTCTTCTGCGGGTTTGGTTTCAATCTGCACAGGGTCAGTTTTACCGCCTGCATCAAGATTGCTTTCTTTTCCGGAAGCATAAAATTCTGTGACTGTCATACCGGAATCCCCGAGCTTGTGTGCATGGTCAAGGCCGATATAAGTGCCGTCAGATGTCTGCCAGAGAGAGGGTTCAAACAGGCCGTATTTCTCCTCATCCCATGTAGAAAAATCATAACCGAGCAGACCGCCGGTATCACCGGAGTTCGGATTCAGACACCAGAATGTATGATTAATATGATTATCAATCATATAATCTCTGAGTAATTCCATCCATTTCTGGTTTTTGCCTCCATCCATGTGGCCGCCCCATTCACCGATAAGCAGGGGAGCAATATCTTTATCATTGATATATGCCCATGTATCATACCAGTAATCATCCAGCAGGGTCTGTGTAGTAAAATCTTTATTGAACCAAGTCTGCTCATAAACAGAAGGGCCATAGTCATGAGGAGAATATACAATCTGTGCATTTTTCTTGGGGTCATCAAAATCAATCGGATAATCTTTCACGCCACGGAGATTGCCGCCCCACCATGCACCATACCAAGGAGAAACTTCCGCAGAAGCCTGCCAGATATCAGCCGTATCATAAGTAGCACCCTTTTCTGTTTTCGGGTACTGCTCTACACCTTCAATCAGAATCAGTGCATTCGGATTGACATTCAGAATAGAATTGCCGCATTCTGTCGCAGCATAAGCCCAGTTATTTTCTACTTTGGAGTTGTCCCATCTGGCAATGCCCTCCGGACAGGTAGTGCCGGAATAGCCACGTTTTCCATGCGGCTCGTTCTTGAGGTCATATGCTAAGATAGTATCATCATTTGCATAGCGTTCGGCAAGCCATGTAATAGAATCAATCCATTCTTTATAGGTTATTTCATGACCGCCTTCTGTGATAGCCATTGTATCCGCAGCTTCGCATTCAGGATTATAATACCAGAGATTATAGTTATGGCCGGAATTATGTGCAGTCGGGCTGTGAACATCGACCAGAACTTTCAGACCGTACTGTTTCATTTTTTTCATCATGGCATCAAAGATTTCAAGAGAATTTTTGAGTGTCTTTCCGTCAGCTTCCACGAAATCTTTATTGATATTGCCATAAGTACCTGCTTTTGTAACAGTGCCGTCTTCACCGACTTTGTCTACAGGGGGGTCATAGCTTGCCTGCACACTCTGTACGGGGTTCGGTTCGCCGTTCATCCAGGAACACAGCAATTCTGTAGAAATCGGCATACGAATAATATTAATCCCATGATTTGCAACAGTCTGCAAGAAAGCATCACAGTCAGCGGCATACATACCATGTGCACAGTTTTCTGAACAGTTAAAGCCGAACCAGTTTGCACCGGTGAGCCATACTTCATTGCCGTCTTTGTCATAGAGACGGCTGCCGACAGCATGTAACCAGTCGTCATTGTTATCATCAGCAGCATTTACCGGAACGAAACCGGAAACTGTCATACCAGCACACAGAGCCAGTGCAGAAATGCCTGCGGCCAGTCTTTTGAAAATTTTCATAAAAATTACCTCCTCTGAATTCTCGTGCAATTCAATGCTATTTTTATTTTAACTTATTTTTCAGAGTTTGTCAATGATTTACGGAAAAAATCATATTTTTTCAGAACAAATACTGACATCACAGCCAAGCAGCACGCCGGCACGGCATTCTCCGTACTGTATGCCGGTGTGAGCGGAACTGTCAGAAAGACCGGAACACTTTCCGGAACAAGATAAGGCAGACAGAACCTGCATAACAAGCCGGCACTGACAGCAGTAAAAATCCTGCATAATAAAAATTTCATCCAGCAGATATGATTCTCACAAATGGCAGCAATCTGAAAATGCACACATAATCCGCCGAATGAAAGTAATCCGGCAACAACCGGCAGAGTACCGCCATTTCTCATATATTCAGACACATTACTGATTTCGAGTATGCTTGCAATTATCTGATTCAGCTTTCCGGTCAGGCCGTTCAGAATCCCCATACATGCACCGAATGCCAATATCATACCACAAATTTTCAGCATAGCCGCAGCGGCATTTTCCACGCTTTCTGTCAGCAAAACAGAAAAAGTTTTTCTCTCTGTCATTTTATTTTTCCTGACTTCCGGAACAGACCGGAGGAAAAATCCGGCAAGCAACAGATTCGGCATTGTGATTACCAGCCACAACACAAGAGCGACCCGCATATTGCCGCCGACAATTGCGAATAAAAAACCAAATCCGCACCCCATACAGGAACAAAGCAGATTTTCTTCCTGTTCCTGAGAAATTCTGCCTTCCTGATACATACTGTGCAGAAGCTGTGCTCCTACCGGATAACCACCAATCTGTGAGAAAAGCACAACCAGCCAGACAGAATTAAATTTCAGAACTTTCTGCAATATTTCTGAAAGCAATTCCAGAAAACCGGATTTCACACAGAAAGCTGCCAGTACAGAAAACAAATACAAAGACGGCAGAATCACAAAAATGCAGCGTGTTCCGGCATTCAGAATCTCCCGTCCGACTGCTTCATGAAAATATACCGCTCCGGAAAAGAAAAGCAGCATTCCGGACAGTAATAAAAATTTATCATACTCTTTTCTCTGCATGTACATCACCAATATAACCTATGCTGTTTTTTTATGCAATATTCGCATATTTATCCAAAGTCATGCATAGAATATAATAAGTCCGAAAAACAGGAGTGATACGCCTTGCGAAAAAAATTTAATCCCCCCATATATGGCTGGGTCTATCTGGATACTTATTTGCACCTGCATGGAAATGAACAGCTTCGGGTTGAAAACTGCCGGAGAATTTTAGAATACAATGAAGTGCTTGTCAGATTGCAGACATTGGATATGATTGTGGAAATCTGGGGGACAGGCCTGCGAGTGTTTGACTATAACGACAGCAGTGTCACTGTTACAGGAAAAATCTCCTCCCTGAATCTGACAGAAAAGAGATGATAACTATGCAAATCCGTGAATACTGCAATATTCAGGCTGAGGGCAGAAGCCCTTATCCGTTTATCAATGCCATACGAAAAAGTACAATTTCCTGCGGAAATCAATATTGCAAAAAAAATATTTTCTTCTGCCGGATTGCTAAAAAAGACCTTCCGGAATTAAAACAGCTTGCCGAACAATACCATATGCAGTTAACCGTGCAGGAAATTCCCTCTCTTCTGGGAAAATTAAAAAAATACAAGTTCCGTTTCGGGATTCCTCTTGGAATACTGGCCGGTGCAGGCATTATTTTTTATTATTCCAATACTCTCGCTGTGATTGAAATTCAAGGTGCAGAGCATGTCAGCCAAGCCGTGATTTTATCTTTGCTTGCACAGGAGGGTATACAGCAGGGTGCATGGATGACAAATCTTGATATTCAGCACTGTGAAGTGATGCTCCGGACAAAGATTCCGGAAATTGCATGGGCAGGCTTCCATAGCACCGGAAACCGCCTTGTTCTGCAAATCACAGAAGAAACCCCGCAGCCGCTTATGATTCAGGAGCGTGTCCCCTGCAATA
Organism: uncultured Ruminococcus sp.; assembly: GCA_902796255.1. Lineage (GTDB taxonomy): Bacteria > Bacillota > Clostridia > Oscillospirales > Ruminococcaceae > UBA3855. Next base: position 1,078 of record CADBOP010000027.1, on the reverse strand, counting down.
TTATTGCAAGATATAATGCCCAGATTACAGATGTCCGCATCTACAGCGGACAGCTTCTCAGAATCATCGGTGACGGTGTTTCCGCAGGAGAAGTGATTGTCAGCGGAGCTGTCCGGAATGAAAATGCCGGTCTTCTGCATTACTGTCACGCACTGGGCACAATTACAGGCATCTATACCCAGCAAATTTCCCTGTCAGAATCTTTTACAGATGCCCAGACAACTTACACAGGAAAACAAACCACACAAAAATGGTTTCGGCTGTTTAATTTAAAAATCCCTCTGGATTTAAGAAAACCGGATTTTTCAGAATGTTCCGTACAGGAATATGACATGCCGTTCAGCTTTTTGGGTCACAAACTGCCGGCCGGAATCCTCCGGCGAATTACAACAGAAAAACATACCTCCGTGACCAGCCGTACCGAAGAAGAAACCCTTCTTGCTTTAAATGCCGATATGATCAGATATGAAAAAAATTTTCTGTCTCAAAATATCCAGATTCTGGACTGTCAGAAAAAATATTATAAAACCGAAACCGGCCTCACCTGTAACCTGACTTATACCCTGCAAGGCGAAATCGGCATGATTTCAGAAATTTTTCCTCCGGAATCCGAAACACAGCCGGAATCAGACACAGCAACAAAATAAAAAACAGGACAGCCGAAACTGTCCTGTTTTTAGTTATCTTATTCAATTCTGAATTACTTCAGCGGGAAGTCTTCCTGTTTGTACATACCAACAATCAGCTTCAGAATATTCAGGGAGTCAGTAGAATCCTGTACATTGTTCTGGTCAACGTCAGCATTCTTCTTGCCTTCATCTGACAGGCTGTCTTTACCCATAACATACTTGTTCAGGGTAATAACGTCCAGAATGTTAACAACCTTGTTGCAGTCAGCATCGCCCCAGAGGATATCGCCAACTTCTTCACTTTCCTTGGTTTCAGGCTCAGTATCGCCAGCCTTCGGGCCTTCGTCTTCCATGAAGGAAGATACCCATACCAGAGGTGCGTTCCAGTTGATGGTGATTTCGTTTACAGACCAAGCATCGTTCTGGTCATAGTAGCACTTCTGCGGAGC
>CADBOP010000026.1 GCA_902796255.1 uncultured Ruminococcus sp. | reverse complement strand
TACATTATAGCACATAGTTCATAATTTGTCAATAGTTTTTTTAAAGAAAAAACAAAAAATAATTTAAAAAACAGTTGCAGATTCTGTGCAGGAATGCTATAATTAATATCAGATAGAAAAAAGGAGATAGTTATATGATGCTGAAAACTTCGCTTTGCCGTATTGTTAATTTATTAATAATAGCGGCTTTTTTATGCGGAATGTTCACGAGTTGTGCTAAAAAGACAGATGACGGCACAGGGTATCTGTTTACCTGTACCCTTTCGGGAAATCCGGAATGCCTTGACCCGCAGTATACAGAAAATCAGAATGCCCAGATTGTCATGGAAGCAATTCTTGAAGGCTTGCTCCGTCTTGATGAAACAGGCAGTATTCTGCTTGCTGGTGCAGAAAGCTATCAGGTTTCAGAAAATGGCCTGCTATATGAATTTAAACTCCGGAATGACTGCAAATGGGTCAGTGCAGACACAGAAGAAAAAAATGCAAAACCTGTGACCTCTCTTGATTATGTCTTTGCGTTTCAAAGACTGCTCAGTCCGGAAACCCATGCCCCCCATGCAGAAGAATTTCTTTGCATTAAAAATGCTTCTGCTGTCCTGAATGGGCAGGTAAAACCCCAAAAATTAGGTGTATCTGCACCAGACGGAGCTACTGTGATTTTTGAACTGGAATACCCTGAAACAGATTTTTTATATCTGCTGACACAAACCTGTGCTGCACCATGCAATCAGGATTTCTTCCTTTCTACTAACGGAAGATATGGCCTTGATGATAAGACTATTTTATGCAACGGTGCATTCTGTCTTTCAAAATGGGCATATGATAATTACGGAAGCGGAAATTTCTTGACCTTCCGGAAAAATAAATTTTATCATGATGCGGATTCCGTTTCGCCATCAAATCTGCAATTTACAATTATGCGTTCTCAGAAAGAAGCAGATGAAGATTTTGCACAGGGAAATTCAGATGCCATTCTGACAAATACTTATCCGGCAAAATATATAAATTCTAAAAATTATACTGTCAAAAACAGCTGTACAAAAACCATCGGCCTGATTTTTAATCCGGATAACAAGATACTCAGAAATCAGACTTTCCGGCAGGCTCTTGCTTATGGTATTCACAGAGACGCTTATGCCGCACAGCTCAGCGGAAACTTACAGCCAGCCAGCGGTCTGATTCCGCCGGCAGTCCAGCTTCTTGGCAGACCCTATCGGGAATTATATGCAGATGAGCCTTTGTCCCTGCCGTATTCTCCGGAACAGGCTGTTCAATGTTTTGCTGAGGCCCTGGCTTCTGTGCCGGCAAATGAAATTAATAATTTAAAAATCCTGCTTCCGGATTCGTTCAGCGATACACAGACAATATTATCTGTCTGTCAGGAATGGCAGGACTTGTCAGGACATTATATCGGCATTGAAACAGTTTCTTACAAAGAATATGAAGCCCGTCTGGAAGCCGGTGAGTATGCGATGGCATTATATAGCTTTGAAACACCCCGCAACAGCTGTTATGCTTCTCTGCAAGCTTTCCTCAGCAATGCAGAAAAATTCGGCATTGCTGCCAATAATGCAGATATGCTTCTGGCTGCTCTTTCCGGTGAAGCTTCACCGTCTGACAAAGTTGCCCTGTACGGACAGACAGAAAAGGCAATTCTTGAAAATCTCTGCTTTCTGCCTTTGTTTTATCAGAATCTATATTTAATCTATCGTTCAGAAAATACAGATATCTTTCCGAAACCGTTCACACATTCCATAGATTTTCGGAAAGCTAAGCATTTTAAATAAAAATACTGTTCTGTATTTGTGTAATTCAGATAAATTTATAATTTGCTCTTGATTTTTATTTTTATTTATAGTATAATATATAATATCAAAAGCAGTTCAGGAAGGAGAAAAGCAATGGAAGAGAAAGAATATACTCCGGATATTATTCCGCTTACTGATGAAGAGGGCAATGTGAAAGACTATGAAGTTCTGGATATCATAGAAGAAAAAGGTGTCCTGTATTATGCTCTTGCACCTTATGCAAAAAATCCTGCGGAATTGCTCGAAAGCGACAGGGGAATTTATGTAATTCTCAAACTGACAGAAAAAGACGGCAACGATGTGTTTGATAATCTCGAAGAAGAGGAAGAAGAACGTATTGGTGCTATATTCGATGAACGCTTTGCCTCATGGGAAGATGATGAGGAAGAAGAATAATTAAATTTAATAATTTACTGCCTTGTACGGGTAAATATAGCTATTATAATCCAACACTTAATTTCAGGGAATCCCATGCTCTGACTTAGG